>NZ_JBSFBM010000040.1:0-28179 GCF_053592955.1 Micromonospora sp. NPDC002411
GCTCCGCGGTGAGCGGAGCCGGCCCGGCCGGTGTGCGAAGCGACTGCTCAGCAGTCGTAGTACATGGCGAACTAACCGCGCATGTCGGCTGACCTGGCGGAGTGGCGTCGATCAAGCTGCTGAGCAGGCCGTACGTCCTATATCAACTTCCATCGTTGCTCAGTGTTTCCAGGCGGCATCTGTGCCCCTCGTGTACCTCACGATCATGGGGTCGAGGTGTGTGCGAGTGGTCCTGAGGGGGGCCGGTGCGGCATCCCGTCGCGCAGGCTCCGCCCTGCCGGGCCCCGCCGACCTGGTCCAGGTGGAGCGCCCCGCCGGACGAACGACCTGGACCAGGTCGGCGCGGTCTGGTGGCCTCCGGTGTGCGACGGGTACCCGGTCGCGGCTGGGGCATCCCAGAGTCGCCGAGGGTTCGGGGCGAGTAGCCCCGGCCGCCGGAGGCTATCCCCGGGTCGTAGGGCCGGAGGCCCTACCCGCCGGAGGCACCATCCCGCCCGGCTTCCTGCAACCGTGGCGGCAGCGGCCAAACGGGGGTGAACGCATCGTCTTGCCAGCCCGGTGCCAGCGCTCGGCTGGCGGTGACGTACACCGGTCCGTAGGACGTATCCAATCGCCAATTGTCCCACTGGTCCAGGTCGTGCTCAGAGAACCGCGCCAACAGGCGGAACATGGCTGCCAGTTCGGAGTCGGTGAGCGGGCCTCCTGGATGTTCTCCCATCTCGGCAGAGTGCCATCGGTGGGCTGATATCGCCACGCTGAAGCCCCGCGTCCGCTGCACCTCGGCCGGCGCGCGAACTCCGGCGGGGCCGCCTTGAAGACGTATGGAAGGTTCTCACCGCCGCGTAGATCAGGCACTGTGTCCCGTCACGGGAGATGCTAGACAGTGGCGTCCCACCAGATGCTTGACAGCGTTTGGTCGCAGCTCTCACCTACCGTGACAGGACCGCCATCGCGGCAAGATCGTGCGGGTGGAGTTGGGTCTACGCCGCCGTGGTCGGGTAGCCGTACTCCTCTGCCTTCTCGCGAAGGTCGGCCAGTTCAGCTTCAGGATTGAGCGCGCGGACGGCTGCATCGGTCAGCGGACGGAGCGCAACGAAGTGTTCAACGGCAGCGGGATCTAGGTCGATCTCGTAGACATCCTTGGCGTGCTCAATGTACTCCGAGACGATGTCATTGCAGAGAATGTCGAGCAGCCATGAGCCGTCTGGGTCGACCTCATCGTCGTCTGCAGGTGAAAAGTCGATGTCGTTGCCAGCATGCCACCGCTCGTCGATGGTCCGCCGCCACAGGACGAAGGTGGCGTCAAGGGTGCCGTCCTGCCGGCAGAACGCCGGCTCGTGTACCTGTGCCTGGAACTGCTCCGGCAGTCCGCCGAGGAGACCCGGCCACAGCCGCCCGTCGGTGTAGGTGAACATCGACGACTCGTGGTAGATGCCCCGAATGAACACGCCATCGGCGGTGAAAACGACGTTGTACTCCTCGCCGCTGCCGTTGCGCATCGACGCTGCTTCGTCCTCGCCCCATTCGCGGTCGTAGGCGTAGTAGTCTCCCCCGACGATCGCGTCGAGCATCGCCAGGGCTTTGCAGCGCTCGCGCAACACGTCGATGGAGGGCAGCTGTGCGGCGATGTCGTAGACGGTCACGCCGGGAGCCTACGGCCCGAGGATGAGCCGGCGCTGCATGCCGCTACGCCGCCCGGCAACCAGTGAAGCCAGAAGTCAGCGGCATCCCAACCTCCCTCACGCCGAGTTGCAGCAATTGCGGGACCGGCCGATCTCGGCCAGCCCGTGCGACAAGGGCATCCGGCTTCCGCCGGTCGGCCGGGGGAGCCGGGTCCTTCCCACGGCGCAGCAGGTGCACGACCTGGCGCGTCTGCTGCCGGCACGGTTGGCCGCGACGGTCTATCTCGCGGCCGGCTGCGGGCTGCGCCTGGGTGAAATCCTCGGCATGGAGGTGGACGACATCGACTTCGACGTGCGGGAGGTGCACGTCCGAGGCCAACTCAAGGTACTCAAGGGCCGTCAGCCGTTCCTCGGACCGGTCAAGACCAGCACCAGCGCCCGCACCCGTCGAGCTGCCTGATGTCGTGGCGGTGGCGCTGCGTCAGCACCTGGCCGACGGGTGCGACGCGGTCGAGGTCGACGACGACGCGGACCGTCGCCGGCCGGTCTGCCGGGCCGCACGCCTGCTGTTCAAGGGTGTCGGCGGCGAGCCCGTCAACGCGGCGACCTTCTCGCGGACGTGGGCGAGCGCCCGGGAAGCGGTCGGCCTGCCGGCGCGGTGGGGGATCCACGGACTGCGGCACTACTACGCAACAGTCCTGATCCACGCGGGGGCATCGGTGAAGACGGTGCAGCTCGCGTTGGGCCACAGCACGCCGACCGTCACGCTCAACACCTACGTCCACGAGTGGCCGGACGTGCTCGACCGGACCCGGCTGCTCATCGACGGTGCGCTCGGCCAACACGAAACGGCGGCCACGCCGGCTGTGAGCCGGGCATGACCGCCGTCCGTGAGGTTGTACCCAACCTGTACCCAAGATCAGTAGTGATCCTGTTGGTGCAGGTCAGAGCCTTGATCAGGCTCAGCAGTCGTAGTACATGGCGAACTCGTGCGGGGTCGGGCGCAGACGCACCGGGTCGACCTCGTTGGCGCGCTTCCAGTCGACCCAGGTGGAGATCAGGTCGGGGGTGAAGACGCCGCCGTCGAGCAGGTAGTCGTGGTCGGCCTCCAGCGAGTCGAGCACTGCCGACAGCGAGCCCGGCACCTGCTTGACGTCGCCCCACTCCTCCGGCGGGAGGTCGTAGAGGTCCTTGTCGATCGGCGTCGGCGGCTCGATCTTGCTCTTGATGCCGTCCAGGCCGGCCATCATCATGGCGGAGAAGGCCAGGTAGACGTTGGCCGACGGGTCCGGGACCCGGAACTCGACGCGCTTGGCCTTCGGGTTCGCGCCGGTCACCGGGATGCGGGTGCAGGCGGACCGGTTGCGCTGCGAGTAGACCAGGTTGACCGGCGCCTCGAAGCCCGGCACCAGACGGCGGTACGAGTTGATCGTCGGGTTGGTGAAGGCCAGCAGCGACGGCGCGTGGTGCAGCAGACCGCCGATGTACCAACGGGCCATGTCGGACAGGCCGGCGTAGCCGGTCTCGTCGTAGAACAGCGGCTCACCGTTGAGCCAGAGGCTCTGGTGGGTGTGCATGCCGGAGCCGTTGTCACCGAACAGTGGCTTGGGCATGAACGTCGCGGTCTTGCCGTTGGCCCAGGCCTCGTTCTTCACGATGTACTTGAAGAGCTGGAGCTGGTCACCGGCGTGCAGCAGGGTGGAGAACCGGTAGTTGATCTCGGACTGGCCGGCGGTGCCCACCTCGTGGTGCGAGCGCTCCACGTTGAAGCCGGTGTCGACCAGGCGGCGCACGATCGAGTCACGCAGGTCGGCGTAGTGGTCGACCGGCGGGACGGGGAAGTAACCGCCCTTGTACGCGGTCTTGTAACCGCGGTTGCCGCCCGGCTCTTCGCGGCCGGTGTTCCAGGCGCCCTCGATCGAGTCGATGTAGTAGAACGACTGGTGCGCCGAGGTCTCGTGGCGGATCGAGTCGAAGATGTAGAACTCCGCCTCGGCGCCGAAGTAGGCGGTGTCGGCGATGCCGCTCGCCGCCAGGTACGCCTCGGCCTTTTTCGCGACGTTGCGCGGGTCGCGGCTGTAGGCCTCGCGGGTAAACGGGTCGTGGATGAAGAAGTTGAGCGCGAGAGTCTTCTGCGCGCGGAACGGGTCGATGAACGCGGTGGCGACGTCCGGGAGCAGGAGCATGTCCGACTCGTGGATCGCCTGGAAACCGCGGATCGACGAACCGTCGAACGCGAGGCCGTCAGTGAAGAGGTCGTCGTTGACGGACTCGACCGGCAGGTTGAAGTGCTGCATCACGCCGGGCAGGTCACAGAAACGAACGTCGACGAACTTCACGTCCTCGTTCTTGAGGTATCGCAGCAGTTCCTCGGGATTGGCGAACACACATCCTCCTGGCACGTCCACGGGGTGGCTAGGCTTCTGGCGACGCTAGGGCCGGGGGGTTGCCCGGCCGTGTCTCCGTTGTTTCTGCCGTGTTACGTCCCTCGCGGAGCGTCAGCGACGCTCGTGTCGACGCCTCGGCCCGCTGCGAGCGCCGTACCGACTGTGCCAGTCTAATGACATCTGATGCGTTTGGCCTGAATCGGCACACAGTGGCAGCGGCACTCGACAAGCCCTCATCCCGGCGCGGATACCCTTGACCGCTGTGACCAATCCGCACACCCCGGCAGCGCCAGCCACCGACCCCACCTTCACCCCGCCGACCCTCGGGCGACGGTTCGGGGCGCTGATCATCGACTGGGTGCTCTGTCTGCTGGTGTCCAACTTCTTCGCCGACCCGGTCCGCGACGGCTGGGCGCCGGTGCTGGTGCTGGTCCTGGTGTACGGCTTCTTCCTCGGCCTGTTCGCCCAGACGCCCGGCATGTACATCACGAAGGTCCGCTGCGTGAACTGGCACGACGGCGGCCGCATCGGCGTGCTCCGAGGGTTGATCCGGGGTCTGCTGCTGGCCCTCGTCGTCCCCGCGCTGATCATGGACGAGCACCGCCGAGGGCTGCACGACCGGCTCGCCGACTCGGTCATCGTCGACGCACCCCGCACCTGACCCGCCCCCGAAGGCGGCTGAGCCGAGCCTCGGCGGCCCAAGATCGTGCTCGATCATTGATGTAGTGGCATCCACGCGCCTTGAGGCCACTGCATCCAGGTTCGAGCACGATCTTCGCGCTGCCCGAGCCAAGGTCCGCCCGCGCCAGGCGCTTCGTCGCCAAGATCTGCGCAACATCAGGGATGTTGGTGTCTCCCGCGCGTCGGAGGCAGCAACATCGGGGATGTTGCGCGGACCTAGGGCGCGGGGCGCGGGGCGCGGGGCGACGCGAAAGAGCCGGGCCCGTGCGGGTCCGGCTCTTGTCGGCGTACGTCGAAGGGGGTCAGCGACCCCGCGACTGGCGGAAGGCGCCCGGCGGCCGCATGTTCTTCGGGATCGCGCCCTTGGGCATCTGCGGCCGCGCGGTGAGCGCCTTGAGGCGCTTGTCCAGCGAGTTGACGTCCTTGCCGGAGAGGGCGCGGGGCAGGCGCAGCAGCGTCGTCCGGAGCTTGCGGATGGGCAGCTCGCCCTCTTCCTGCCCGATCACGTAGTCGTGCAGGGGAGCGGAGCCGATCACCTTGGACAGCCGCCGCTTCTCCTGCCCGAGCAGGCCACGCACCCGCTGCGGGTTGCCTTCGGCCAGCAGGATCACGCCCGGGCGGCCGATCACCAGGTGGACCATGTCCATCTGGGTCGTCGAGCTGACCGCCGGGGTCACCCGCCAGTCGCCGCGCATGTTCTCCATGATCTGCGCCGCCGCGCCGGGCTGCCCCTCGGCGGCGTTCATCATCGCCTTGTTGGACCGCAGGTTGAGCACGATCAGCACCGCGAGCAGGATGAACAGGATGCCCAGCGGCAGCCAGATCCAGCCCCAGAGGATGACCGCGACCACGGTGAGGGCGAGCGGGAGCAGCACCGCCGCGGCGACCAGCGGCGCGAACCACCGGTCCTGCTTGGCGGTGAACTGGAACACCATCCCGATCTGCTTCAGCCGCTGGCCGAACGAGACCTTCTCCTGGGGCTTTGCCATGCCGCAGAGTCTAGTGGTCGCCGCCTGCCCCGTTGATCCGCGTCCGGGTGCCGGGGCAACTGAGTACCTTACGTCGCCTCAGGCACCCGGACCGGACGGGTAAGGAGGGTGCCGACCGGGAAGATGAGGTGTCGTGCCCATGCCCGGGTGGGGCCTTCGCGCGAAGAGTCGTCAGCAGAAGACGACGACACGACGAAGGAGCCCGACATGTTCGGCAACGACGCAGACTTCCTGCTCACCCTGCACCGTTCGCACTCCGCCGAGTTGCGCGCCGACGCGGCGGCGGACCGGCTCGCCCGGTCGCTGTCACGGCCGGTCAGTAGAGGTTGGCTGGGTCGGCGCAGGCAGGCCGGCCGCACCGGCGACGCCCGCCGGTGACCGCCCCCGCCAGGTCCGCCGCCGGGGTCGAGCCCGACCCTCGGTCGAGCCCGCCCGCCGCATCGGGCGGTCGACTCGAACCCACCCCGCCGCTCGGACACCGGCCGATCGGCGGGGCGGGCGGCGCGGGCCGTCATGGCATGCTCGAACCTGTGACCGTACGCGCAGCCAGCTCCGTCCTCGTCGGCCGCCATCGCGAGATCGCGGCACTGCGGGACGCGCTGGGCCGCGCCCGGTCGGGTGAGCCGACCACGGTGCTGGTCGGTGGCGAGGCGGGCGTGGGTAAGACCCGGCTGCTGGAGGAGTTCGCCGGCCAGGCCGTCGACGGCACGGCCCGGGTGCTCGTCGGCCAGTGCCTGGAGCTGGGCGAGGCAGGCCTGCCGTTCGCTCCGTTCGCCGCCGCGCTGCGCGCGGTGCTCCGCGCCGACGGCCCCGAGGTCTTCGCCGGCTACGAGGCGGAGTTCGCGCCGCTGCTGCCGGAGCTGGGCCGGGCGTCCGCAGCGCTGGCCGGCCCGCGTGCCCTGCCGCTGGGTGACGCCCCGCGCGGCTACCTGTTCGACCTGGTCGCCGAGCTGTTCCAGCGGCTCGCCGACGCCTGCCCGTTGGTCCTGATCATCGAGGACCTGCACTGGGCCGACCGTTCCACCCGCGACCTGATCGGCTTCCTGGTCCGGGCAGCCCGGCCGGGCCGGCTGCTGTTGGTCTGCACCTACCGCACCGACGAGTTGCAGCGGGGGCATCCGCTGCGTCCGTTCCTCGCCGAACTGGACCGGGCGCGCGGTGTGGAGCGTGTCGAGCTGGGCCGACTGGACCGCGACGGCACCGCTGCGATCCTCGCCGACCTGCTCGGCGCCGAGCCACCCGCCCGTGCCGTCGACGACGTCCACAACCGCACTCAGGGCAACCCGTTCTTCATCGAGGAGTTGGCCGTCGCCGGTGACCCGGTGGGCTGCGCCGCGCTCCCCGAAACGCTGCGTGACCTGCTGTTGGCTCGGGTGGAGCGCCTTCCCGAACCGGCCCAGCGGGTGCTGCGCATCGCCGCCGCCGGCGGCACCAGCTTCGCCCACGACCTGCTCGCCCAGGTCGCCGGGTTGCCCGAGGTCGAGCTGGAAGAGGCGCTGCGCGCCGCCGTCGCCGCCCAGCTGGTGGTGGCCGACCGCGACGGTGACTACGAGTTCCGGCACGCGCTGGTCCGCGAGGCCGTCCACGACGAGTTGCTCCCCGGCGAGCACGCCCGGCTGCACGCCCGCTTCGCCGCCGCGATCGAGGCGCAGCCGCACCTGGTCGCCGCCGGGCGGGCCCCGGCCGAGATCGCCCACCACTGGCACGCCGCGCACGACCACCCGCGTGCCCTCGTCGCCGCGAAGGCTGCGGCCTGCGCCGCCGCCGACCGGTACGCGTACGCCGAGCAGCGCCGACTGTTGGAGCGGGCGTTGGAGCTGTGGGAGTTGGTGCCGGACGCCGCCGACCTGCTCGACATGGACCACCTGGCGTTGCTGGAGCAGACCCTGGACGCGGCGGTGACGGCCGGCGACTTCAGCCGCGCCATCACGCTGACCCGGGCCGGACTGGCCGAGGTGGACGCCGACGCCGCACCGCTTCGCGCCGCCCGCCTGCTGGACCAGCGGGGTCGACTGATGGCCCTGCTCGGCAAGAGTGACGGCAGCCGGGAGTTGGACGAGGCGTACCAGCTGGCGGCCGGCGGCCCCCGGGGCGCGGAGCGGGCCCGTCTGCTGGCCGACATCGCCGCGCACCTGGTGAAGATCGACCCGCAGAAGGCGGCCCGGGTGGCCGCCGAGGCCGCCACTGACGCCGAGGCGCTCGGCGAACATTCTGCCCTGCTGGCGACGCGGATCGCGCTGCTCTGCCACGGCGAGCGGGACCTGACCGGAGGGCTGGCCGAGTTGGGCCAGGCGGCCGCCGCCGCCCGTGCGGCGGGGGACGCGCCAACCCTGGTGCTCGCCCTGGTGTTCGAGTCGGACATGCTCTGCGAGCTGGGCCGCTACGCCGAGTCCGCGCAGGCTGCCGAGGCCGGCGTGACCGAAGCGCGGCGGGTGGGGATCAGCCGCTCCACCGGGGCGTACCTCCTGTCCAACCGGGCCGAGGCGTTGATCGCGCTGGGCCGGTGGGACGAGGCCGAGGCGGTGTGCGCGGAGGCCGCCCGGATCGACCTGTCCGGTGTCACCGGGCTGCACTGGCTCCAGCTGAGCGCCGGACTACGGCTGGCCCGTGCGCGCCCGGGCGCCGACGAACTGGTCGACCGGGCGCTCACCTTCCTCGGCCGCCCCTACCTGTGGCCGAACCACCGCCTGCCCCTGCACGAACTGGCGATCGAGGCCGCGCTGGCCAGCGACGACAAGGTCGAGGCGGTACGGGCCGCCCGCGTCGCCGTGGCCGACGACAGCCTGCCGCAGCTCCCTCGGGAGGGGTGGCCGGTGCTCAGCGCCGTCGCGCGTACCGCAGCCCGGGTCGGTGACCGCGACCTTGCGGTGGCCGTGGCGGCGCTCGCCACCGACCTGCCCGCCCGGCACCCGGCGGCGCGGGCCCACGCAGCCCAGGTCACCGCGCTGCTCGCGGTCGGCGACCAAGTATTGCCGGCCTGGCGTACGGCGGTCGAAGCGTGGCGGGCCGACGGGCAGCCCTACCCGCTGGGCCGTGCGTTGGTGGCGCTGGCCGAGGCGGCTGCCGCCGCCGGGGAGCGCGACGAGACGGCGGCGGCGGTCACCGAGGCCGCCGAGATCGGTCAGCGACTGGGGGCGGTACCGCTGGTGGAGGCCGCCGCCACCCTGGCGCGGCGGGTTGGCCTGCGCAACCCCGGGCAGGGCGGGGCGGGCCCCGATCTGCTGACCGCGCGGGAGCGGGAGGTGCTGCGACTGGTCGCCGAGGGGCACAGCAACAGCCGGATCGCCGAGCAGTTGTTCATCTCCCCGAAGACGGCGAGCGTGCACGTCTCCCGGATCATCGCCAAGCTGGACGTGACCAACCGCGGGGAGGCTGCCGCCGTCGCCCACCGCCTCGGCCTGCTCACCGAAACCACAGCGCCGCGCTGATCTGATCACCGGGGCAGGTAGATCCGCCAGCCGTCGATCGTGACCAGGTCCAGGTCGCCCGCGCGCTGGCGCTCGTCCAGCACGTCCGCCAGCGGCGATCCGGCCGGTGCGACCCAGGCCGGCGCTGCCGCCTCGTCCACCTCCCGCCGGTATGCGGGGTAGCGGTCGAAGCCGGGGCGCAGCTCGTCGTCGACGACCGCGCAGACCACCTGCTCCGCGCTGGCGAAGGTGAGCCGGTTGCAGGTCCAGTAGCCGGCGCGTACGTGTCGGACGCCGAGCTGACGCAGGGTGCCGACCAACTCGGCGTGCCGGGCCTCGGCGGCCCGGGTCGCCGGTGCGGTCTGCGCTGCCCGCCAGGTGGCGTGTGCGGCGGTGCCCACTGTGGCGACCAGCAACACCACCGCGACCGAACGGGCCAGCGTCGTGCGCACACCGCGCCGGCCGCCCGCCACCTGACGAAGCCCGTCCCGGGCCACCGTCCACACCGGCCAGAGCAGCGCCGGCAGGGAGATGAGCAGGCAGGACAGGTAGCGGGAACTCTCCACCGGGGTCAGGCCGGCGGAACTGCTCACTGTGTACGCGCCCACAGTGGCCACCGCGGCCAGCACGAGCGCCAGCCGGACCGCCGCCGCCACCCGGGCCGACACACCAGACTCCGCAGCGCCGGCGGAGCCCGCCGACTCCGGCGGGGCGGGCGAGCGCAGTGCCCGCCAGGCGCTGACCGCGCCGAGGGCCAGCAGCAGCGGCAGGGCGAGCGCCCACCAGAGTTGCCAGGTGGCGCATCGCCCGGGGTCGCAGAAGCCCATCCCCAGCGACGGGCCGAGCAGCAGTCCGCCGTGCAACCGCTCGGCCCAGCCGGCGGTGGCGTTGGCGCCGCTCGCGGCGAGCACCGCGTGCAGCGGATTGCGTCCGTTCAGAAGGCTGTGCAACAGCAGCGGGGCCGCCCCCAGCACGGCGGCCGCCCCGAGCAGCGCCCCGGCCGCACCCCGCAGCTCCCGCCGGCGGAACCCGACGAGCACCGCCCCGGTCGCCACCACGTACGGGAGCACGAGTGGGTCGACCCAGAGCATCAGGCCGGCTAGGAAACCCCACGCCGCCCAGCGGGCCAGTCGCCGACCCGGCCGGCCGGTGGCCAGGTCCACGGCGAGTACGGCAAGCGCCACGCCGGCCGCGTTCATCTCGGGGTACCCACCGCCGGCGATGAGCTGGTTCTTGACGATCCGGTCGGAGCCGAGCGCCAGCAACGCCACCACCAGCAGCCCGAACCACCGGTCCCCGGTCAGCCGCATCGTCAACCGCCAGGCCAGCAGCAGGAACACCGCGTACAGCGCCAGCGTGGGCAGTCGCAAACCGACCAGCGACGGCCCGCGGGCCAGTGCGAACATCGGCGCGGCGAGGTACGCCTCCAGCGTGCCCATGTACTGCTGGCCGTAGAACCAGACCGGGAAGTCCTCGCCTCGGGCGATGTGCAGCGCGGCCAGCCCCATGGTGGCCTCGTCGCTGTTCGTCGGCGGCGTCGCGTGAGCCAGCAGCCAGAGCCGGTAACCCACCCCGGCGAGCAGTACCAACGCGGTGAGCCACCCGGCCGGTCCGAGGCGTGCGACGGGTCGCGGACGACCTGCGTCGCGCGGCTGCTCGCGTACCCCGGTGGTCATCGCACGATCATGACACCCGGGCGCCGCACGGTCCGTGCGGCGCTGCCGGTGGGTCAGCCGGCGGTGACGACCGACGCGGCGGCGCGGGCGTCGATGGCCTGCTGGTAGAGCCGGCCGGCCCGGTACGACGAACGCACCAGCGGCCCGCTCATCACCCCGGCGAAGCCGATCTCCTCGGCCTCCTCGCGCAGCTCCACGAACTCCTCCGGCTTGACCCAACGGGTCACCGGGTGGTGCCGGGGGGAGGGGCGCAGGTACTGGGTGATGGTGATCAGCTCACAGCCGGCGTCGTGCAGGTCGCGCAGCGCCTGCGAGACCTCGGCCCGCTCCTCGCCCATGCCCAGGATGAGGTTGCTCTTGGTGACCAGGCCGTCGGCGCGGGCCTGCCGGATCACGTCCAGCGAACGGTCGTAGCGGAAGGCCGGGCGGATGCGCTTGAAGATGCGCGGCACGGTCTCCACGTTGTGGGCCAGCACCTCCGGGCGGGAACCGAAGACCTCGGCCAGCTGCTCGGGGACGGCGTTGAAGTCCGGGATCAGCAGCTCGACGCCGCAGCCGGGCTGGAGGGCGTGGATCTGCCGGACGGTCTCGGCGTACAGCCATGCGCCGCCGTCGGGCAGGTCGTCGCGGGCGACGCCGGTGATGGTCGCGTATCGCAGGCCCATCGAGACCACCGACTCGGCCACGCGACGCGGCTCGTCGGCGTCGAACTCGGCCGGCTTGCCGGTGTCGATCTGGCAGAAGTCGCAGCGCCGGGTGCACTGGTCACCACCGATGAGGAAGGTGGCTTCCCGGTCTTCCCAGCACTCGTAGATGTTGGGGCAGCCGGCCTCCTGGCAGACGGTGTGCAGCCCTTCGCGCGAGACGAGCCCGCGCAGCTGGGTGTACTCCGGCCCCATCTTGGCCTTGACCTTGATCCATGGCGGTTTGCGCTCGATCGGCGTCTCGGCGTTGCGCGCCTCGATCCGCAGCAGGCGCCGCCCCTCGGGGGCCGCCGTTGCGGTACGCGCTGCCTGGCCGGTCGTCGGCGCGGAGTGCTCGATCGTCACGAAAACGAGCCTACGCCGGACGGCGGGTGTCTATGTGCGTCGGGCGACCGGCGTCACGCCGCAGATGTTGTGACGCCGGACACCGGCATGTCGAAAATGGGCGTCACACGAGAGGGTTTCGGGTGCTACGGTCTCCGCCAACAGCGACGACGGAGCCGAGTAGCGCCCCGACCCGCCAGTGCAGAGAGCCGCCGGTGCTGAGAGGCGGTCTGGCGCCGGTGCGTGAAGACCCTCCCGAGCTGCGGGCAGAACGGCCGAAACGCCTAGTAGAGCCCGCCCGGCTGGCCCCGGTCACCAGGCGACGAACGAGGCCCCCGCTCCGGCGGGGGTGAAGGTGTGGTGGCACCGCGAGGATCCCGCTCGCCCACACCTCCCTGGGGCTGACGCGACGCATCGCTTCCTCAGGGCGGCGACGGCGTGGCGATCGACCGAGGAGCAGCACGCCATGCAGAGAACCCTGTCCCACCACCTGCCCGCCCGGATCGGCGAGACCGTGCGTATCGCCGGCTGGGTGCACCGCCGCCGACTGCTCAAGTCGGTGGCCTTCCTGATCGTGCGGGACGCCGCCGGCCTGGCCCAGGTGGTCGTCACCGACCCGGCCGTCCGCGCCGACCTGGAGAAACTCACCGAGGAGACGGTCGTCGAGGTCACCGCGACGGTCACCGCGAACGACACCGCGCCCGCCGGGGTCGAGCTGACCGACCCGGCGGTACGACCACTCGGGCCGCCCGCCGTGCCACCACCGTTCGACCTGTACCGGCCGGCGCTCACCGCGAGCCTGCCCACCCAGCTGGACAACGCCCCGACCGCGTTGCGACACCCCACCCGGTCGTCCGCGCTGCGGATCTCGGCGGCGGCGGTGGCCGGGTTCCGCGCCGCCCTCGACGCCCAGCAGTTCGTGGAGATCCACACCCCGAAGGTCGTCAGCTCCTCCACCGAGAGCGGGGCGAACGTCTTCGCGCTGGACTGGTTCGGCGGGCCCGCGTACCTGGCCCAGTCACCGCAGTTCTACAAGCAACTGATGGTCGGTGTCTTCGAACGCGTCTACGAGGTGGGGCCGGTCTTCCGGGCCGAGCCGCACGACACCGTCCGGCACCTCGCGCAGTACACGTCGCTCGACGCGGAGCTGGGCTTCGTCGCCGACCACCGGGACGTGATGCGGGTGCTACGCGACACAGTGGCCGGGATGCTGGACACGGTCGGCGAGCGGGCCGGGGGCGCGCTGACCACACTCGGCGTCGACGTGCCGGTCGTGCCGGCGGAGATCCCGGCGGTGCACTTCACCGAGGCGCTGGCGATCGCCGGCGCGCCCGCCGACGAGCCGGACCTCGCGCCCGCCCACGAACGGGCGCTGGGCGAGTGGGCCCGCCGCGAACACGGCTCGGACTTCCTCTTCGTCAGCGGCTACCCGATGGCGAAGCGACCGTTCTACACCCACCCCGACCCGGCGCGGCCCGCGTACTCGAACGGGTTCGACCTGCTCTTCCGTGGTCTGGAGCTGGTCACCGGCGGGCAGCGGTTGCACCGGCACGCCGACTACCTGGCGGCGTTGGCGGCCCGGGGCGAGCCGACCGAGCCGTACGCCGGATATCTGGACGCGTTCCGGCACGGCATGCCGCCGCACGGTGGCTTCGCCATCGGCCTGGAACGCTTCGTCGCGCGCCTGGTCGGCGCGGCCAACATCCGGGAGGTCACCGCGTTCCCGCGTGACCTGCACCGGCTGACCCCGTAGGCAGTGCGCCGGCTGGCCGCTCAGACCTCGATCAGGGTGGACAGCCGGCGCTCGACCACCGGCAGCACGTCGGCGACGGTGATCGGCCGGCCCAGCTCGGCGGTGAGCGAGGTGACGCCCGCGTCCCGGATGCCGCACGGCACGATCCGGTCGAAGTACGCCAGGTCGCAGTCGCAGTTGATCGAGAAGCCGTGCAGGGTGACACCCCGGGCCACCCGGATGCCGATCGCGGCCACCTTGCGGGCCGGCCCCCGGTCGTCAGCGGGCACCCAGACTCCGCTGCGCCCCTCGACCCGGCCGGCGGTCAGCCCGAACTCTGCGCACACGTCGATGAGCAGCTCTTCCGTCCGGCGCACGTAGGCGACCACGTCCACCGGGTCGGGCAGGCGCAGGATCGGGTAACCGACCAGCTGCCCCGGCCCATGCCAGGTGATCTTGCCGCCACGGTCCACGTCGACGACCGGAGTGCCGTCCATGGGCCGGTCCCACGGTTCGGTGCGCTTGCCCGCTGTGTAGACGCTCGGGTGCTCCAGCAGCAGCACCGTGTCGCCGCGCTCGCCAGCCACCACCGACTCGTGCAGGCGCCGCTGCTCGTCCCAGGCGGCCTGGTAGTCGAGCAGACCGGCACGGACGGCCGTCAGGCCGGGGGTCGTCGTTGTCACGGCAACCAGCCTAGTCCCGTCAGGGGTGATCATCCCTGGTGAGCCGCCTCACCAGAGCCTGGTCACACCCGGAGTCGACGGATCACCGGTCGGCGGGCGGGATGCGCCAGAGCCAGACGTCGTCGACCCGTTGCGGCTCGCCGAACAGGGCGGTCCCGGTACGCCGCAGCGCCTCCTCGTCGACCTCGAACTTCGCGCCGTGCACCTGGTCGGCGAGCACCACCGTCTCGATCCGCCAGTGCCGCAGGTCCGACTGGACGTCCCGGATGGTCCCGTCGGTGATGATCGGCACCAGGCCGGTGCGACCGGCCTGGTCCATCAGGGCGCTCAGGGTGCGCGGGATCGGGCCGATCCGGCCACGCCCGTCCGGCCCTCCGGGGCCGAGGAAGAAGCCGCCCGGAATGGCGAACTCGCCCTGCCGGTGCGACAACGCGTACGCCTGCCAGCGCTGGCCGTCCGGGTAGATGTCGACGGCCAGCGGCACCGGGGTGAGCACCCCGTCCGGTGAGACGTACTCCCGCCAGGTGCCGGAGGTGATGAACCGGGGGATCGGCTCCCGCTCGTCGGTCAGCAGCGGGGTGGGCAGCAACGGCACCAGGGCCGCCGCGAACCCGATCACCCAGGCCAGTTCCGTGGGGCGGTACCGGGGTGGCGCGGCGCGCAACCGGTCGACGGCGTACGCCAGCACCAGCCCGATGACCGGCGCGACGATCAGTGCAAGCCGGGCGGGCAGCGCGGCGTTCACCACCGGAAGCTGACCGAGCACGTCGAACGGCATGGGCAGGTCGATGCGGCGTCCGTCGACCTTGGCGACCGGGCCGAAGGAGAGCACCGAGAAGATCAGCGCGAGGGCGCCCAGCGCCCAGAGGGTGGCCCGGCGGCTCGCGTCGGCCCGTCGCCAGAGCGCGACGAAGCAGATCACGGTGAGCACCAGCAGCGGGACGCCGAAGAAGGAGTTCTCCTCCGTCGGGTTCGGTGCGAGCGAGGTGCCGAGCCCCGCCTCGCCGGCCAGCGAGCGGCGCGGGAAGGCGGCGAACGCCGCGATGTCCTCGGAGTGGATCACCGGGTCGAAACCTGTGCCGTGGAACCGTTGCGGCCCGGCGAAGTGCAACCACAGCGGGTACGACAGCAGGACGCCGGCGACCACTGCGGTCACCCCGAGCCCGCGCAGGAAGGTGGGCAGCACGGCGCGTGCCTCGGCGCGGTTGGCCGGGTGCAGCGCCCAGACGGCGACGAACACCCCGAGCGCCAGCGCGGTGAAGAAGAGCCCTTCGGCGGCGATCGAGAAGGCCACCGCGACCAGCACGCCGAGGATCACCCCGTCGCGGAGCCAGTGCCCCGCCCGGCGTAGCGCGAACAGCCGCCAGATCAGCAGCGGCACCAGCCAGCCGGCGGTCCAGTTCAGGTGGGCGTTGGCGTGCGACACCATGCCGGGGGAGTAGGCGATGAACAGGGCGCCGATCCCGGCGGCCAGCCGGCTGCGGACCAGGTGCCGGGAGAGGAACCAGTACCAGACCAGCGCGGTGGCGAACAGGTTCAGGGTGAGGATCACGAGGAACGTCGCCGGCGGCCCGATGAGGTACGTGAGCGGGGCGAACACCACCGCGTACACCGTGATCGAGGTGTTGACAGCGAGGTTCACGCCGTCCGGGACGTTGATCAGGTAGGTGAAGAGCGGGTTGTCCCCGTGGGTGACCGCGTGCCCGCCGAAGGCCAGCAGCCATTCGAAGAGAGCCTGGTCGCTGGAGTTGACGGTGATGGTGCGGGTGTTCGGGTCCCGCCACAGGCCACTCGTCACCCAGACGGCGAGCGCGAGCGCCACCAACACGACGATCAGGTCGGCCCGGCGATCCCGGACGACGCGCGGCGGTGACGCTGGGGCGGGCCCGGTGGCCAGCGACGGGGAGGACGGCACGCAGCGGACGTTACCAACCGGACCTGGACAGGCCGGTCAGACCGGCGGTTGTGGTGGGTTCCCCTTCCGGTCCGGCGGTCGCTGGTTCGGCGTACACAGCGGTCGCCGTAAATGTGTGAGTGTGCCCCATGTCATAGCGGCGACACATCGTCGTAACGTCTCGGCAATTCGACCGTGACCCAGTTCACAGTCCGCCGCTTCCAGGAGGCTGCCGTGCGCCGCTCCTCGTCCATCCTCACCCGGCTGATCGGCGCGGTCGCCGGGCTCTCCCTGGCCCTGGCCGGTGTGTTCGCCATCGCCGCACCCGCCCAGGCCGCCACCCTCACCCAGGTCACCGGGTTCGGCTCCAACCCGGGCAACCTCGCGATGTACGCCTACCGACCGGACAACCTGCCGGCCAACTCCCCGGCCGTCGTCCTCCTGCACGGTTGCGTCCAGAACGCCTCCGGATACTTCTCCAACTCGGGCTGGCAGAAGTACGCCGACCAGTGGAAGTTCACACTGATCGTCGCCCAGCAGCCCTCCGGCAACAACGCCAACTCCTGCTTCAACTTCTTCGAGGCCGGTGACACCACCCGAGGTCAGGGTGAGGCGCTGTCCATCAAGCAGATGGTCGACCACGCCAAGACCAACTTCGGCGTGAACGGCTCCCGGGTCTACGTCAGCGGTCTCTCCGCGGGCGGGGCGATGAGCGCCGTCATGCTCGCCACCTACCCGGACGTCTTCGCCGCCGGGTCGATCATTGCGGGGATCCCGTACCGCTGCGCCACCAGCATGGTCAACGCGTTCAGCTGCATGAACCCGGGCGCGGACAAGACCCCGGCCGCCTGGGGCGACCTGGTGCGCGGCGCGTACTCCGGCTACACCGGCCCGCGTCCCCGGGTGGCCATCTGGCACGGGACCTCCGACACCACTGTCACCCCGCTCAACGGCACCGAGTCCCGCGACCAGTGGACCAACGTGCGCGGGGTCTCGCAGACCCCGAGCAGCACGTCGTCGCTGCCAGGCAACACGACCCTCGAGGTGTACGGCAACGACGACGTTCGCCTCTACCGGGTCTCCGGAATGGGCCACGGCACCCCGGTCGACCCGGGCTCCGGTGCGGACCAGTGCGGCACCGCCGCCGCCTACTTCCTGGACACCATCTGCTCGACGTACCGGGACGCGCTCTTCTTCGGTCTGAACGGCGGCGGCACCACCCCGACCCCCACGCCGACGGTCACCCCGACGCCGACCCCGACGGTCACGCCGACCCCGACGCCGACCCCGACCGTGCCGGCGACCTGCGTGACGGCCAGCAACTACGCGCACGTGACGGCCGGCCGGGCGTACCAGTCCGGTGGCTACGCCTACGCCAACGGTTCCAACCAGCGGATGGGTCTGTACAACACCTTCTACACCAGCGCCCTCAAGCAGACCGCCCCCAACTACTGGGTGATCGGCTGCTGACCCCTCCCGCGCCACGTTGATCAAGAGGTTTGCGTCAGATTCCGGCTACCGGATGACGCAAACCTCTTGATCAACGCGCTGGTCAGCCCTTCAGGGCTGCGGTCAGGGCGGTGGGGAGAGTGGGGTGGTGGTACGGGTAGCCGGCTCGGGTGAGGACGCTCGGGAGGACTCTGGTGCTGGTGAGGGCCTCGTGGGCGAAGCCGCCGAGGGCCACCTTGAGCGCCAGCGCGGGAATCGGCACGATCGCCGGCCGGTGCAGCTGTCGGGCCAGCTCGCGGGTGAACTCGGCGTTCGTCACCGGGTTCGGCCCCACCACGTTGACCGGGCCGGAGATCTCGTCGTGGGTGAGCAGGAAGCGGGTCGCGTCCAGCCAGTCCTCCATCGAGATCCACGGCAGCCACTGCCGGCCGCTACCCAGCCGGCCGGCGATGCCCAGCTTGAACGGCAGCAACTGCGGCTTGAGCAGACCACCGTCGCGGTGCAGCGGCAGGCCGGTACGCAGGCGCACGACGCGTACCCCGGCGTCCTCGGCCGGTCGGGTCGCGGCCTCCCACACCCGGCAGACGTCGGCCAGGAAGCCCTCACCGGCCGGCGCGTCCTCCTCGACCACCCGGTCGCCGGTGTTGCCGTACCACCCGACGGCCGAGGAGTTGAGCAACACCCGGGGGCGGTCGTCGGCGGGCAGCCCGGCGACGGTGGTCGCCAGCGTGGTGGTGCTGTCCACCCGGCTGGTACGGATCAACCGCCGGTAATCGTCGTTCCAGCGCTTGTCGCCCACGCCCGCGCCGGCCAGGTTGACCACCGCGTCCGCCTCGGCGACCGCAACCGGGTCGAGCTGCCCGGCGGACGGGTTCCACTGCCGTTCGTCGGGGGTACGCGGCGGACGCCGGACCAGCCGGGTGATCTGGTGTCCGTCGGCGGTCAGGCGATCGGCCAGCCGGGTGCCGAGGAAGCCGGACGCGCCGGCCAGAAGGATCCGCATACCCCCATCTTCGTCCAGAACGCCGCCGGTGGATGCGGGGTGGGGTCAGGCGTGGCGCAGGTCGGCCAGGAGACGCTCCACCTCGGCGTACGCCTCGGCGTCGAGCGGCCCGAGCGCCAGGGTGGCCAGGTTCTCGTCGGCCTGCGCCACCGTGCGCAGGCCCGGGATCGGCACCGTACGCGGGCTGCGCGCCAGCAGCCAGCCCAGCGCGCCCTGCGCGAGCGTCCGACCGTCGGCGGTGAGCGCCGCGCGGACCTGCTCGACCCGTGTCGCCCAGCGTGGCGTCGGCCGACCGTCGGTGAACCACTCCAGCCACTCCGGTGCCCGACCGCGTACGTCGTCCGCCCCGACCGCCCGGGTCGACCCGGTGAGCAACCCCATCGCCAGCGGCCCACGGTTGAGGCTGGCCAGGTCGTGGGTGTCGCAGACCGCCAGCACCGCCGCGTTGTCCCGCAGCACCGACTCATCGTGCTGGATGGCGGCACAGTGCGGGCCGGCGGTCGCGAACGCCGCCGCCGAGGCCGGGTCGTCGGTGCTCCAGCCGTACGCCCGGATCTTGCCCTGGTCGACCAGGGCCTCCAGGGTGTCGACCAGATCGAGCGCGGCGGGCACCGGCAGCGCGTTGATGTGCAGTTGGTAGAGGTCGACGTGGTCGGTGCCGAGCCGGCGTAGCGAGTCTTCCAGGCTGCGTACCGCGAAGGCCGGGCTGGCGTCGGTGCCGAGCGCCCGCCGGGTGGCCTCCTCGCTGACGTTGCCGAACTTCGTGGCGATCACCACGTCGTCCCGTCGGCCGGCCACTGCCCGTCCGAGGATCCGCTCGCTGTGCCCCGCGCCGTAGTTGCTGGCCGTGTCGAACAGGGTCACCCCGAGGTCGAGCGCGCGGTGGATGGTGCGGATGGACTCGTCGTCGTCGACGTCGCCCCAGCCGAACGGCTGCCGGTCCTCACCCCAGAGGGGGCCACCGATGGCCCAGCACCCCATCCCGATCGCGCTCACCGTGATGCCGCTGCGTCCCAACGTTCGTGTCGTCGTCATGCGGACCAGCCTCCAACCTGGAGCGCGCTCCAGGTCAAGCGCTACCATCTCGCGACATGAGCGGTTACGCCCCCTCGGAGGCCGCCCGCCGCAGCGGCTTCAGCCTGGACACCCTGCGGTACTACGAGAAGATCGGCCTGCTCGCCGACGTGGATCGGACGGCGGGTGGGCAGCGGGTCTTCACCGACGACGACCTCGGCTGGCTGGAGCTGTTCCGTTGCCTGCGCGACACCGGCATGCCGATCGCGCAGATGCGCCGCTACGCGCAACTGGCCCGCGAGGGTGAACACACCGCCGACGAGCGTTGTGAGCTGCTGCAACACCACGCGGTACGGGTCGAGGAGCAGATGGACCTGCTCCAGCGCCAGTACGAGCACCTCCGGGAGAAGATCCGCTACTACGAGCGGCTGCCCGGTCCGTCGTCGTCATGACGGTCGCTGAGACCGGCCGGCCGGAGTCGATCACGGCTCAGCCGGGCGGTGCGGTCAGGCCGAGCAGTTCCTCGGCTGTCCCGGGTCGACCGGTGAGCGCGTTCAGAGCGTTGACCAGCCGCTTCTCCTCGTAGCGGAAGTGCGACTGGAGCAGGGCGGCCAACCCGTCCAGCTCACCGCGTACCTGGTCGACCGGCACGGCGACGTCGCCGGCCAGTAACGCCTCGACCCGCTCCAGGATGCCCGCCACCACCTCGTGGTCGGTGATCAGGTTCGCGATCACCGGACGCAGTTCGGGGACCTGCTCGGCCAGCAGCCGGAACGCGCCAGCGTCCTCACCCGTGTGGTGTCGTCCGAGCGCGGTGCAGAAGGCCAGGCAGTGCGCCCGCAGATCCCGGGACGGGGTGTCGAGGTCTGCCGTGAGACGGGCCAGTTCCGCGCTGAGCCAGAGGTGGATCTCGATCATCTGATTGCCGACGGCGGCGAGCCGGTCGGCCGGTGAACCGGTTGGGTGCACGTTGGTCCCATGCTGTCCCCGCGCCTCCATGTCCACGGCGGCCTTCGTGCCGGGTACACCGCGACGCTGCGCCGGAGTCTATCCCGACCGGACGGGCCGGTGCCGCCCTGTCACCGGGGTCCGCCGCTCAGGGAGCCGTCGGCTCGTCGCTCTCCGGGACGTCGTGCCAACGCGCACGCCAGGCGGCCTCGTGTGCCTCGTGGGTGGTCCGTTCCTGAAAGACAGCGGACCGCAGCGCGTGCCGGGACTGCGACATCACCAACACCTCCACCGCCACCAGACCCACACAGATCACTGCCGCGAGGGTGAGCGTGCCCAGCGCCGGCAGGTGCTGACCGATCGGGAGCGCCGCCGTCAGCGCCACAATGACGCCGACCCGGGTCCAGCTGACGGTGTGCAGGGTGCGCAGCTGGAACGCCAGGTTGACCGCGAAATAACAGATCAACCCACCGAAGAGCATCGGCACCGCCGGACCGTCGACCGCTTCGGCGATCCCACCGGCCGGGTCGGTGATCTTGTGCAGGATCTCCTCGTTGCCGATGGAGAAGAGGATCACGCCGGCGATCATCAGCAGGTAGAGATACGCGTACGCGTCGCGGGCCATCGCCACCCGGGGTGCGCCCTCGGCCGCGTGCAGGGCGATCCGGGCGGCCGGTCCGATGAAGTCGAAGTGCGCCCACCAGAGGGCGGCGGTGATCACGATGCCGAGCGCGGCGGCGGCCACCGCCGGCCAGGTCACCGGCTTGCCGAGCAGGTTGCCGCCCACTCCAGTGGAGATGATCGACTCGCCCAGCGCGATGATCAGGATGAGGTCGTAGCGCTCCGTCCAGTGTTCGGCGCTGGTCACCCCCCAGCCCCAGGTGCCGACGATGAAGCCGGTGGCGTACTGCACCACCACCACGGTGATCCACAGCCCGTCGCGGACCATGGCGGCATCGTCCGGGTCGGCGATCTGTGGCGGGATCAGCGCGGCGGCCAGCAGCAGCACGATGCTCACCGCCAACTCCGGGGCGAAGCGCCGCAGTTGCCGGCGTTCCTGCGGGCTGTCCCGCACCACATGCTGGTAGAGGATCATGTGGACGGCCCGGACCACCACGTAGCTGATGGCGACCAGCATCGGGCCTGCCGCGCTGCCCTTCGGATCGCTGAACGCCTGCGGCAGCGCCAACGCGAACGCGAACAGGGCGACCATCGCGATCACCATGAGCACCGGGACGTAGCCCTCGCCGAGCCGGACCCGGGTGGCGACCAGGCTGTGCACCACCCAGATCCACCAGAGCACGGCGAGCACCAGGCCGGCGTGCAGCAGTTGCCGGCCGGAGATGTTCGCGGCGGTCGCCCGGGTGATGATGAAGAACGAGAAGACGAACACCAGGTCGAAGAAGACCTCGAACTTGTCCACCCGGGCACCGGGAGCAATCGGGACGGCCGGTCCCAGTTGCCCACGCCGCCGGTGACCGCCCACGAACCCACTCTGGCAGCGTCCGGGCAGGTCGGAGGGGCGAACAGCGATGGCGGGGGCAACCCGCGTTACCTCCGGCCCGGGCCGGGAAACCACCCGGACTGCCGCCTACGCCAGCGGGCCGGTCGGTCCCACCCACCCCGGACAAGGATGGATCATGACCACGAACAAGCCGATCACCACCTCGTTCACCCATCACTCCACCGCCATGGACGTGATCAAGGGCGTCGACCTCGTCCGGCGCCGGGCGATCGTGACCGGTGGGTCGTCCGGCATCGGCGTGGAAACCGCCCGTGCTCTGGCCAGCGCCGGAGCGGAGGTCACCCTGGCTGTCCGCAACCCCGACGCCGGTCAGAAGGCCGCCGACGACATCACCGGCACCACCGGCAACGACCGGGTCCTGGTCGCCCCGCTCGACCTCGCCGACCAGGGTTCGATCGCCGACTTCGTCGCCAACTGGGACGGCCCGCTGCACATCCTGGTCAACAACGCCGGCATCATGGCCGCGCCCTTGTCCCGTACACCGCAGGGCTGGGAGATGCAGTTCGCCACCAACCACCTGGGGCACTTCGCGCTCGCCAACGGGCTCCGCCCGGCACTCGCGGCCGGTGACGGGGCCCGGATCGTCTCGGTCAGCTCCGCCGCCCACCTGCGCTCACCGGTGGTCTTCGAGGACATCCAGTACGACAACCGGGAGTACGAGCCGTGGCAGGCGTACGGGCAGTCCAAGACGGCAAACGTGCTGTTCGCCGTGGAAGCGACCCGGCGCTGGTCCGACGACGGCATCTACACCAACTCGCTGATGCCCGGCGCGATCCAGACCAACCTGCAGCGCTACGTGAGCAAGGAGGAACTGGACCGGATGCGGTCGGGCAACGCGGCGGCCTGGAAGACCGTCGAGCAGGGTGCCGCCACCTCCGTCCTGGTCGCCGCGTCACCACTGCTCGACGAGGTGGGCGGGCGCTACTTCGAGGACTGCCAGGAGGCCGCCCCCGCCCAGCCGGGCCAGCGAACCGGGGTCGCCGACTACGCGCTGGACCCGGAGGCCGCCGAGCGACTCTGGCAGGTCTCGACCGCCCTGCTCAAGAGCTGAGGCCGGAAACGGAAAGGGCGCCCCGGTCGTCGACCGGGGCGCCCTTTCGGCGTGCAGACGGATCAGGCCAGGCCCAGCTCCGACTCGAAGTTGCCGCCCTCCAGCCGCTCCTTGACCGCGGTCAGGAAGCGGGCCGCGTCGGCACCGTCGATCAGCCGGTGGTCGTACGACATGGCCAGGTAGACCATCGACCGGACCGCGATGACCTCGCCCAGCTCCGGGTCGTTCACCACTACCGGCCGCTTCACCACGGCACCCGTGCCGAGCATCGCCGACTGCGGCGACGGCACGATCGGGGTGTCGAAGAGGGCACCCCGGCTGCCGGTGTTGGTCAGCGTGAAGGTCGCCCCGGCCATCTCGTCCGGGGTGATCTTGTTGGCCCGGGTGCGCTCGGCCAGGTCGGCGATCCGCTTGGCGATGCCGCCCATGTTGAGGTCACCGGCGTTGTGGATGACCGGCACGAGCAGACCGCGCTCGGTGTCCACGGCGATGCCGAGGTGCTCGGCAGCCGGGTAGGTGATCGTGCCACCCTCCAGGTCCATGCTGGCCTGGATGATCGGGTGGGTCTGCAGCGCCTCGATGGCGGCGAGGGCGAAGAACGGCAGGAAGGACAGCTTCACGCCGTGCTTGGCCTGGAACGAGTCCTTGGCCTTCGTCCGCAGCTTGGCGACCTTGGTGACGTCGACCTCGACGACAGTGGTCAGCTGCGCCGTCTCGTGCAGCGACTGCTGCATCCGCTTGGCGATGGTCGCCCGGATCCGCGGCAGCTTCTCCGTGGTGCCCCGCTTCGCGCTGGGCTCCGGCTTGACGGCCGGCTTGGCAGCAGCCGCCGAAGGAGCGGCAGCCGGTGCGGCGGCGGGAGCGGGAGCGGCCTTCGCCTTCTCGGCAGCCTCCAGCACGTCCTGCTTGCGGATCCGGCCACCGACACCGGTGCCGTTGAGCGCGGACAGGTCCACACCGTGCTCGGCGGCGAGCTTGCGCACCAGCGGGGTGACGTACCCGGCGGCGTCCTCGCCGCCACCCTGAGCGGGGGCGGACGGGCGCGGCGGCGTCGAGGTCGGCGCGGCCGGCTGCGCGGCCTGCTCGGTCTTCGCCGGCTGCGCCGAGCTCTCCGTCTCCGCGGCCGGCTCGTTGTACGACGTGCCCGGCGTCGGCTCCTGGACCTTCGGCTCCGGCTTCGGCTCGGCCTTCGGCGCCGGCTTGGCCTCCGCCTGGGGCTCGGGCTTCGGCTCGGGCTTCGCCTGCGCGGGAGCCCCGCCGGACGCGCCGATGATCGCCAGGTCGGCGCCGACAGCGGCGGTCTCGTCCTCGGCGACCTTGATCTCCAGCACCGTGCCGGCGACCGGCGACGGGATCTCGGTGTCCACCTTGTCGGTGGAGACCTCCAGCAGCGGCTCGTCGACCTCGATGGTCTCGCCGACCTGCTTGAGCCAGCGGGTGACGGTGCCCTCGGTGACGCTCTCGCCCAGGGCCGGCATCTTCACCGCGGTGCCCTCGCCCGACGAGGCGGCGGCCGGAGCCGGCGCCTCGGCCGGGGCCTCGTCCTGGGCCACCTGGTCGGCGGTGCCTTCGGCGGCGGCCGTCGGCTCGGCGGCCGGCTCGACCGCCTCGGCCGGGGCCTGCTCCTGCGGGGCGGCCTCGCCGCCGCCGGCGGACTCGCCCTCACCGGCGATGACAGCGAGTTCGCTGCCGACCTCGGCGGTCTCGTCCTCGCCGACCACGATCCGGCTCAGCACGCCCGCCGCGGGCGACGGGATCTCGGTGTCGACCTTGTCGGTCGAGACCTCGAGCAGGGGCTCGTCGACCTCGACCGTGTCGCCCTCCTGCTTGAGCCAGCGAGTGACGGTGCCCTCGGTGACGCTCTCGCCGAGCCGGGGCATGGTGACCGATACCGGCATTTTCTGAGACTCCTTCATTCCCCTGGTGGGATCTTCGCCCGTCGCCGGACGCCGCGGTTGATTGTCAGGCGTGCGCGTGCAGCGGCTTGCCGGCGAGGGCCAGGTGCGCCTCGCCCAGGGCCTCGTTCTGGGTCGGGTGGGCGTGCACGAGCTGGGCGACCTCGGCCGGGTAGGCCTCCCAGTTGTAGATGAGCTGAGCCTCACCGATCAGCTCACCGACCCGGGCGCCGACCATGTGTACGCCGACCACCGGGCCGTCCTCCACCCGGACCAGCTTCACGAAGCCGGTGGTCTTGAGGATCTGGCTCTTGCCGTTGCCGCCCAGGTTGTAGTTGTACGACTTGACCTTGTCGGCGCCGTACTGCTCCTTGGCCTTCGCCTCGGTCAGGCCCACCGACGCCAGCTCCGGGTCGCAGTAGGTGACGCGCGGGATGCCCACCTCGTCGATCACGGCGGGGGTCTGCCCGGCGATCTCCTCGGCCACGAAGATGCCCTGCTGGAAGCCCCGGTGCGCGAGCTGGAGGCCGGGCACGATGTCGCCGACCGCGTAGACGTTCGGCACGCTGGTGCGCAGCCGCTCGTCGGTCAGCACGTAGCCGCGGTCCATCTTGACGCCCTGCTCCTCGTACCCGAGGTTGGCGGTGCTCGGACCGCGACCGACGGCGACCAGCAGCAGCTCGGCCTCGACGGTCTCGCCGCCCTGGATGGTCAGCTTGACGCCGTTGTCGGTCTTCTCGACCTTCTCGAACGGCTTGCCGACCTTGAAGTTGATCTTCCGCTTGCGGAACGCCCGCTCCAGCGCCTTCGACGACTCCTCGTCCTCGGCGGCGACCAGTCGGGGCAGCGCCTCGACGATCGTCACGTCCACGCCGAAGGACTTCCACACGCTGGCGAACTCGACGCCGATCACGCCACCACCGAGCACGATCGCCGACGAGGGGATCCGGTCCAGGGTGAGCGCGTGGTCGCTCGTGATGATCCGCTCGCCGTCGACGTCCAGGCCGGGCAGGCTCTTCGCGTACGAGCCGGAGGCCAGCACGATGTTGCGGCCGGTGTAACGCTTGCCGTCCACCTCGACCACGTTCTTGCCGACCAGCTTGCCGTGGCCCTCGACGATGGTGATCGACTTGTTGCCCTTCAACATGCCCTGCAGGCCCTTGTACAGGCGGGCGATCACGCCGTCCTTGTACGAGTTGACCCCGGCCATGTCGATGCCGACCAGCTCGGCCTTCACACCGAACTGCTCCGACTCACGGGTCTGGTCGGCGATCTCGGCGGCGTGCAGCAGGGCCTTCGTCGGGATGCAGCCGTTGTGCAGGCAGGTCCCGCCGAGCTTGCCCTTCTCGACCAGCGCGACCTTCAGGCCCAGCTGGACGGCGCGCAGCGCGGTCGCGTAGCCGCCGCTGCCACCTCCGAGAATGACGATGTCGAAGGTCGCTTCGTTCGGCTCGCTCACGTCCAACTCCCAGGTCGCGTCGCTGCATCGGGGGTCACGGGGTTGTAACACGGACACACCCCACCTCGGTCATCTTGTCACCACTGGGCACAGGGTGCGTACCGAGGTGCCCAACGACACGTCATCGACACGTACCCTTGGCACCGTTGTCGATGACGTAAAGCTGGGGGAGAGACCGGTGGGGTTGTTCCGGCGCCGCAAACAGACGGCTGTGCCGAGCCATGACCGTGCCGCCGACCGCGGCGATCTGGACCATCTGGAGAACTTCATCCGGAGTCGGCGCGGTGTCGAGGCGTTCATCGAGCCCAGGACGACGGTGACCGAGACCACTGTCATCCTGATCGCCGATGACGGAGAGTGGACCCGCCGGCGCATCGACGGTCCGGACGGCGCACGGCGCTTCGCGTACCGGATGGGCATCCCGGTGTACGACGTGCGACTGATGGGCTACCCGCAGCGAATGCGCGACTTCAACGAGCGCCGCAAACGTCGCCCCGAGCGGTACTGAGAAACGCGAAGGGGCCCCCGGGTAGGGGGCCCCTTCGCGTTCGGTCAGCCGTTGGTGGCGACGTCCTCGACGAGCTGCACCAGGGTGCGGACCGGGACGCCGGTGCCGCCCTTGGTCCAGTAGCCGGTCGGCTCACCGGAGTGGTAGCCCGGCCCGGCGATGTCGATGTGCGCCCAGGCCACGTCGTCGGTGACGAACTCGCGCAGGAACACGCCGCCCTGCAGCATGTGACCGGCCCGGTCCATCCCGGCGTTGACCTGCGAGATGTCCGCCACGTCGGACTCCATGCCCTTACGCACGTCATCCGGCAGCGGCATCGGCCAGGCCGGCTCGCCGACCGCGTCCCCGACCGTCTGGACCCGCTCGCACAGCTCCGGGGTGCCCATCACGCCGGCCATCCGCTTACCCAGCGCGATGACCTGACCACCGGTCAGGGTGGAGGTCTCGAACAGGTAGTCGGTGCCGTCGGCGCAGGCGCGGGCCATGGCGTCGCCCAGCACCATGCGGCCCTCGGCGTCGGTGTTGAGCACCTCGACCCGCTTGCCGTTGAACATCGTGATCACGTCGCCCGGGCGGTAGCTGGTGCCCGACGGCATGTTCTCGGCCATCGGCAGGTAGGCGCTGACCGCCACCGACGGCTTCAGCGCGGCGATCGCCAGCATGGCCGCGCCGACCGCGGCGGCACCCGCCATGTCGGACTTCATCTCCCACATGCCCTGCGCCGGCTTGATCGAGATGCCGCCGGTGTCGAAGGTGATGCCCTTGCCGACCAGCGCGACCCGCTTGCCGTTGCCACCGCTCTGCGGGGTGTAGGTGAGCTTCACCAGCCGCGGCGGAGCCTCCGAGCCCTGCCCGACCGCGACGATGCCGCCGTACCCGCCGGCGACGAGCGCCGCCTCGTCCAGCACCTCGACGTCGAGACCCGCCGCACGGGCGGCGTCGGCGACCGCGTCGGCGAACGACGGCGGACGCAGCTCGTTCGGCGCGGTGTTCACCCAGTCCCGGCTGGTGCGGACCGCGCCCGCCACCGCCTCGGCCCGGGTGACCTCCGCCTGGGCGCCCGCGTCGCCGGCGTCCGGCACCGCGATGAGCACCTCGGCCACCGGCTCCCGCCGGGTCGGCTGGGGTCGGGTCTTGTAACCGGCGAACCGGTACCCGCCGAGCAGCGCGCCCTCGGCGACCGCGCGCAGCTCCGCCGTCGCGTCCGCGTCGTCCGGCAGCGGCAGGG
>NZ_JBSFBM010000041.1:0-28096 GCF_053592955.1 Micromonospora sp. NPDC002411
GAGCATGCGACGAATCGCGACCGAGCTGGACGTCCCCACCATGTCGCTCTACCGGGGGTGGCCGGCTCCGCGCCGGTCACCACCATGCCCACGCCCGGCACCGCCCGGACCAGGCTCTCCTGCCGTAGGGCGGTGAGGGCGCGGCTGGCGGTCGCCATGGCGACGCCCCACTCCCGGACGATCTGCCGGGTTGACGGGACCCGGTCGCCGGGGCTCAACTCGCCCTCCGTGATGCGCCGCCGTAACTCGGCGACGATGCGCAGGTAGGGGGGAGTGAGGTCGTCCATCTCCGTCACCGGACCTCCGCTGCTCGGGAGGTGACCGTAGCGCACTAGAGCACTGGCTGCCGCCCTGCCGATCCTCGTGCGTCTCTCTGGCTGGCGTACTAGTGCCCTCTGGCCGCTCGGCTGCCGAGTCGACATGGTCGATGCAGCCCGGTGCGTACGCCGTACCGGCCTCGACGGAGGGGCAGACCATGACCAGCATCCCGTACCCCCGATGGGTCTTCGCACTGGGCGCTGTCGCGCTCCTCGCGCCGACGATGGTCGCCGGCCCGGCCACGGCCGACGACGACCGCCGGAGCGCGGCCGTCGTCCGGACCGACCAGGGCGCTCTGCGGGGCGGCGTCGCGGCGGATCACCTGTCGTTTCAGGGCATCCCGTACGCGCGTCCGCCGCTGGGCCCGCTGCGCTGGGCCCCACCGCAGCCCGGTCCGAAATGGACGGGGGTACGTGACGCGACTCGACCGGGTGCGGCCTGCGCGCAACTGAAGGGGTTACCGATGGACGCACCCTCGGAGTCCGAGGACTGCCTCTACCTGAACGTCACCACTCCGCGCTCCGCCGCACGGACACCTCGTCCCGTCATGGTGTGGTTGCACGGCGGGGACTTCCGGTTCGGAAGCGGAGACGGGTACGGCGGCCAGCGGCTGGCGGTCGGCGGTGACGTCATCGTCGTCACGCTGAACTACCGGCTCGGCGCGCTCGGTTTCCTGGCGCATCCGGCGCTGGCCGGCGCGGACGGGATCACCGGCAACTTCGCGTTGCAGGACCAGCAGGCCGCGCTGCGCTGGGTGCGGCGCAACGCGGCGGCCTTCGGCGGTGACCCGGGCAACGTCACAGTGTTCGGCCAGTCCGCAGGGGCGACCAGCGTCTGCGCGCAGCTCGCCGCACCGGCAGCCGCGGGCCTGTTCCACCGCGCGATCATGCAGAGCAACTCGTGCGCGAACCCGGTCCAGACTCGGGCCGACGCGGTCGGGGCCGCCGAGGAGTTCGCCCGGCGGGTCGGCTGCACCGCCCCGGCTGCGGTCGCCGCCTGCCTGCGCGCGACTGATCCCGCCCGGCTCGTCGAGACGGCCGGCTATCCGGGCGCGGGGATGGACCTCGGCCCGGTCGTCGACGGCCGCACGCTGCCGGTGGACCCGGCGTACGCGCTGACGACCGGCAGGCTGCACCCGGTGCCGGTGTTGACCGGGATGAACCGGCACGAGTCCCGGCTCGTGGTGTGGGGGATGGAACGCAGTGGGCTCAACTGCCCGAAGCCGCCGAAGCCGGACCAGGAGCCCGAGTCGTGCCCGCTCACCGACGAGCAGTACCGCGACCAGGTCCGCGCCATGTTCGGTGACCGGGCCGAGGAGGTGCTGGCCCACTATCCGCGCGACGAGGCGCAGCCCGCCAGCGCGACGTTGGGCGCGGTGCTGACCGATCACGACTACGCCGAGCCGGTCTACTCCGCGGCGATGGCGTTCGCTCGGCGGGTGCCGACGTTCGCGTACGAGTTCGCCGACGAGGACGCCCCGTTCTTCACCGAGGGGCCCGAGCCGACCTTTCCCGTCGGCGCGTACCACTGCGCCGAGTTGCCGTACCTGTTCACTGTCGACTACGCCGAGACGCTGACGCCGACCCAGCGGCGGCTCTCCGACACCATGGTCCGGACCTGGACCGACTTCGCCCGGACGGGCCGGGCGGGCTGGCCTCGGCTGGGTGGCGGTTCTTCCTACGTGCGGGTGCTGGCCGGTGACGGTGGGTCGGGAACGAACGATTTCGCGGCGGCCCACAAGTACGGCTTCTGGCGGTCCTTCGACCGCTGACCTGACCGGCGGTTCAGCATGGGCCCGCACCCTCGTCGAAGAGGCGGCGGGCCCAGTCCGCGTACCCCGCGATGGTCTTTCGGACCGTGCGCCCGTCGTGCAGGAACAGGTACGCGCGGTCGCCGCTGCGGGCGAGCAGCCCGTCGAGGCGGTGCGTCCCGTGTGGAGCGTCGAGCCGGGTGACCAGCGGGTAGCGCGCCCAGACCTGGTCGACGGGTGAGCCCGCGGTGATGCCCTCGGGTGTCCGCATTGGATCACCGACCCAGAGCAGCACCAGTCTGTCCTCCATGAAGACCGGGCTGACCGTGTCGTGGCCGACGAGCATGGGCCCGCAGGAATCCAGGCTGGTACGCAGGATGCCGCGTCGGGTCAGCTCGTCCTCGGTGTCGCCGAACTCGACGTTGCGCAGGCCGTTCAGGTCGATGATCTCCACGCTGCCGGCGGGCCGGCCGTCCGGGATCGACCCGGTTGGCGGTACGCCGCTGCCGGCGATCGAGGCAGCCGTCATCAGCATGGCAATAAAAGTAAATTGTCGCAATTTCATGGAATCCCCCAGTCCCCAACGGAACGGGAGCGTTCAGGTTGCTGGCGGCAGCCGGATTACTGGTTTTCCCACTGTTCGACCAGCTCGTCCCAGTAGTCGGCGCTGAGTCGACGTCGCCCGTGCGCCAGCCAACCCTCGGTGTTGCGCTCCAGGTGCAACCCCAGTTCGGCGAACGGGTCGATCCAATCGCCGGGCTCGACGCCGAGGCGGGCGAGCGCGCCGTTGATCGGCCACTGTTCGCGCGACGTGTCCAACTCGTCGTCGAAGTGCGGCCCCCAGGTCAGCGTCCCACCCAGCCACACCGCCGCCGACTGGTAGCCGGCGCCACCGCCGAACTCCGCCTCCAGGTAGGCCACCGGCCCCGCCTCCGACCAGCGGATCAGCGACTCGACGAGCGCGGGCGACAACACCAGGCCGAACGGGTGCTCGGCGCTGCGGTCGTCCGTCGCGAAATCCGGCAGCGACCCGGTCAGCTCCACCACCAACTGCGGGGTGACCGGCAGCAGCCCGAAATCCTGGCGCAGCTCGCCGAGGACCGCGTGATCCAGCTCGGCGGTCTGCTCGCGGAGTAGTTCGACGTCCGCGACCACCGCGCTGAGCTGGTATGCCATCGAATCCCTCCGCCGTCCACAGCCTGTGGATAGAACATGTGTACGACGGATTCCGGGCCGACCGGCGTCGATCCCCGGACCGTACCCGCCCGGCGGCGGCAGGTTTCCCGCCGGGACCCGTTGTACGGTCCTGGTCATGGCTGACCAGTTGATCGTCCCCGGTATGCCGTCCCCGCTCGCGCCGTCGCCCGAAGGGCTCTGGCGGGTGGACGAGGGGGCCGGTGCGGTGACGGTGTCGGCGCAGCCCCGCACCGACATCTTCATCGACCCCAGTGGCGGCGCGGGCCAGGATGCCCCGGAGCCCGTCCTCAACGCGGCGACGCTGCTCGGTGACCTGCCGCCGGAGGGGGACTTCCAGTTCAGTGCCCGCGTCTCCGTGGCCTTCGCCGCGACCTTCGACGCCGGGGTGCTCCTGATCTGGCGGGACGAGCGGTGCTGGGGCAAGTTGTGCTTCGAGTTCTCACCCGAGGCCGAGCCGATGATCGTGTCGGTCATCTGCCGGGGTGTCGCCGACGACGCGAACTCCTTCGTCGTGGCCGACCGGTCGGTCTGGCTGCGGGTCTCACGAATCGGCCGGGTCTACGCCTACCACGCCTCGCTCGACGGCAGGACCTGGCAGTTGATCCGCGTGTTCAGCTTCGACGGCGACACGGCCCGCGACCGGATCGGCTTCGCCGGTCAGTCGCCGACCGGCGAGGGGTGCGACGTGACCTTCGACAACATCAGCTTCCGGCCCGAACGCCTGGCCGACCTCCGCGACGGCTCCTGAGGTCTGGGTCGCTGTCCACAGCCTGTGGATAGAACATGTGTACGACCGGTAGGGGTGTCGCGTCAGTCGAGGACCGGCGTCGAGCGTCCGCTCGTCACGGTGTACGCGCCCGCAGGGAGCACGCCACGGTTCGTGGGAGTCAGCGTCAGTGAGACGACGCCGCCGGGCAGCACACGCTCGCTTCCCTCGGAGGCGAATGTCGCAGGCGTCGTTCCCTCGGGAAACAGGCGTTTTCCGGTGCCGACCACGACGGGGTACTGGAGTAGCCGGTAGAGGTCGACAAGCCCGGCCTGGTGCAGCTCCTGCACGAGTTTCCAACTGCCATGGACCTGGAGCTCCTTGCCGGGGAGCCCCTTGAGTCGGCGCACGTCGTCGACGATGCCGGTGCGGAGGACCGTGGTCGGGCTCCAGTCGGCCTCCTCGTCAGTCAGCGTCCTGCTGACGACGTACTTCGGCAGCGTGTTCAGCTTGGTGGCGATCAGGTTGCCGGGTGCGGTGACCTTGGGCCAGTACCCGCCGAGCAGGCCGTAGCTCGTGCGGCCGAAGAGGAAGGCGTCCGCCTCCCGGAACCAGCCCTCGACGACCTCGTTGGTGTGCGCTGATGCGTGCGGGACGAGCCATCCGCCGCGGTCGAAGCCGCCCGAGCGGTCCTCGTCGGGGGCTCCCGGTCCTTGCATGACCCCGTCGAGGCTGACGAAGACGTTGACGCTGAGCAGCACAGTTCTCCTCCGGATTCCGGTTCTTGGCAGCCGCCGGGGCGGCCGGAGAACGGACGTTAGCTGCCTGGCGACGGCTCGGTCTTGTACAGGAACGACATCGAAGCGCCGTCGACCGCTCGCAGCCCTCCCACGGTGCGCCCGACGTAGCGCCGCAGAGAGCGGGCCAGGTGAGCCTGGTCGAAGTACCCCAGCGTCTCGACGGCTGTGCTCCAACCGAGCCCGTCGCGCAGCATCGTGGCCGCCGCGTTCACGCGGTCGATCTGCGTCACGGCGGTGCGCGAGAGGCCGGTGATCGCGCGGTACTGCCGCTGAAGCGTTCGATTGGACGGCTGGTCCCCGGGGTGCCCGGCGAGGCGCTCCAGGCGTGACCGCACCAGCAGACCCGCGTCCCGCAGGCGCCCGACGAACTGCTCGATGTTTTCGTACGTCGGCGCCTCCCAGGCCTCGCCGCCGATGACTATCCGGCCCGAGTCCGTCACTGGGAAGGGCGCGTAATCGTCGACGATCGAGGCTGCGGGATGCGGCCGAAGAACGGTTCCGAGCGTGAGCCGGATGCCGAAGAACTCGGCGTCCGGCGGGACCGGCGCCGTGGTCGCCCTGGTCTCCGGCCCGCGCAGGCTGACAAGTAGCTGCCCCTGCATCCGCGTGAATATCAGTTGGCAGCATGTGCGCGCCGCCGATGTCATCGTGTCTTCCGCGTCGCTGCGGGTGCGCCACACACGATCGACGATGTCCGCGTGTGTCTCGGTGTCACGATGCTCGAATCGCAAGCGCAAGGCCCCTCCACTGCTTTCCAGCGGGCGTTGACTCCTCGAAGGGCGGGTCCTGGTCAGACCCGCGGACCGAGTCGGGTGACGAACGCGCGCCACGCCGTCGGCGTGAAGGTGAGCGCCGGGCCGGCCGGGTCCTTCGAATCGCGTACGCCGACGACGTCGGGCAGGTTGTCGGCGACCTCGACGCATGCGCCGCCATTTCCGCTGCTGCGGGTGCTCTTGCGCCATCGGGCGCCGTTCAGCTCCATGACGCCGTTCAACTCCATGACTCCGCCACCTCCGTGATGAGATCGACCGACTGCCGGTGGGACAGCGCCTCCCCGCGCACGTTCTCCCATGCCGCCATCATGGCCGCGATGTCGTCGGGGTCGCTAGCGACTTGTCCCTGGAGTTGGTTGTCCAGGTAGCCGGCGACCCGGTGGTCGTCGCTGTGCGCGATAACGAACGGCCCGTTCAGGCCGGCGTACGCGCCGACCGTGCTGGGCACGACGTGCACCCGGATGTGCGGTTCGGCGCACGCCGCCGCCACGGCCAACAGTTGCTCGCGCATTGTCGACCCGCCGCCTACCGGGCGGCGGATGACCGCCTCGTCGACGACGGCCGTGAACTGCGGCGGGTCGTCCCGTCTGAGCACGCTTTGCCGACCGAGCCGGACGGTGAGGAGCCGTTCGACGTCACCACGGGGGATCAGGCCCGCGCCGCTCAGCACCGCGCGGGCGTACGCCTCGGTCTGGAGCAACCCCGGCAGGACCGTCGACTCGAACCAGCGAAGCGACACCGCCTCGCGCTCGATCTCCTGCCACGGACGGAACCAAATGGGGTCACGACGTCTTGAAGTGTCCGGCCAGATGTCCGACACGTCCTTGTGAAGGGCTTCGGCTGCCGCAAAGCGGTGCCGAGGATGCGGGATGCGGCCCTCGGTCAACCAACGCCCCACGGTCTTCGGGTCGACACCGACGGTCTCGGCGAGGGATTCGATGCTGTGCCCGGTGTCGCTGAGCGCCACCCGAAGTGCGTCGTTCACGGCCCCTCCATCGGATGTCTCGAATATCTGAAAACCATATCGTTACGGGGTGTGCTTGTCCGGTAACGCGCCAGAGGGTGGTTCGCAGAAGACGGCGTGACCGGTGGAGGCGCAGGAGCCCGGCGGTCGGCGTCAGTCCGGGTGCCGTCCCGACGGGGAGGCGGGGCGGCACCCTTCCAGCGCCGAAGGAGGCCCCGCCCATGCCCCGCCGCCGCCACCGAAACCACCTACCGACCCGCCCCACCTGGCGCTGCGCGGCGTGCGGCATTGCCTGGCCCTGCTCCGCGGCGAAGCTGCGACTGCTCGGCGAGTACCGGCGTGACCGGCTGGCGTTGACCATCTACCTGGCGACACTCCAGGCCGAGGCCAGCACGCAGCTCTCCGAGGTGGACCCGGCCCGACTGACTGAACGCTTCCTCTCCTGGGCGCGCGCCCGGGGTTGAGGGTGTCGGGGGTGGCAGCTGCCGGCGTCTCACCTGGACTGTCGTGAAGGCCGCTCGTGTTAATCTCCCATCGCTGAGCATGATCACCTTGAGCGACCGAGGGGACACATGATGGCCGAGGTTCCCAACACGGCAGGGCTGCTTGACCCGGATGGCGCGATGGACCGGCTCGCGGAGTGGAAAGGTCGCCTCGACCAGCTGGCGACCGCCACCGACGCGATGAGTGACCGCATCCAGGCCCTACGGGTGACCGCTGCCGACGGCAACGGGCTGGTGGAGGTCACCGTCGACTCGGTGGGCGCATTGGTCGACCTGCAACTGGGCCAACGGATCCAGCGGGTCGCACCCGACGTCGTCGCACGGACGATCATGAACACGATCGGTGTCGCCAAGCGGCAGTTGGCGGACCGGGCGCAGGAAATCATCGGCGAAACCCTGGGCACCGATTCACCGGCCGCTCGTGAGATCGCCGAACGTGTCGGGCAGCAACTGCGCGCCGCCGACCCCGCCGTGGACGGGGCGGACGACCAGCACGGGCGGTGAGCAGATATCGACGGACCAGCGGCGACGTGATCCGCTGGCCGGACAACCCGGACGCTCGGGCCGCACTTGAGGAGTGGCTCGCCGCGTCGCCCGACACGGCGTACCTCACTGGTGATTTCCTCGATTTTCGCGGGGCGGACCTCAGCCGACTCGACCTGGCCGGCGCCTATCTCGCCAACTCCCGCCTGGCCGACGTCCGGTTCGAGGGGGCCAACCTCGCCGACGCCAACCTGGCCAACGCCGAGTTGGAGGGCGCGGATCTCACCTCCGCCGACCTGGCGAAGGCGACGGTGGTCGGCTGCTCGGCCGGTCGGGCGCGGTTCCCCTCGGCTCGCCTGTTCTCCGCGCAACTCGACCACGCCGTGCTGGCCGGGGCGGACCTCCGCCGTTCGGTCCTCAACTCCGCCACGCTCTACCAGACCGACCTGCGCGACGCCGACCTCGAACTGGCCAGCATGCGCTGGTGCACGCTGGGCAGTACGAGCATGCCGGTGATGTTGAGCGGCGCGCGGATGTTCGGCTGCCAACTCGACGGCGCGAAGGGTGCCGTCATCGGTCCGGTCCTCGTCGACGAGGGGGCGTCGCGGTCGCTGGGTGGCGTCGCGCTCGCGGCGTGGTTCTCCGGGCAGGGTGCGGAAGACGTCCAGGTGGTCGGCTGACGCCCTCGCAGACGACTCAGGGCCGGTCCCCGTGGGGCCGGCCCTGTCGTTGGTGCTGCTCACGCGAGCGGAGGATACGAGATTCGAACTCGTGAGGGTGTAAACCCAACACGCTTTCCAAGCGTGCGCCCTAGGCCTCTAGGCGAATCCTCCGCGAGCCAGGATACAGGCCCCCGTCGGGCGGGCCACCCCACCACCCCCTGAAGATCGACGGGCGGTCGGGTAGGCTTGGCGGCACCTCCCGTGCGGCGGTATCTCGTGAACCTCCCCAGGGCCGGAAGGCAGCAAGGATAAGCGAGCTCTGCCGGGTGCACGGGAGGCCTTTTTGTCTCCGGGGCCCTGCTCCGGGGCCTTGATCCACACCAGGTCGGCGAGGTGGGGCTGTCCCGGGCAGTCGATACCGCCAGATCGGCGATGTGGAGTCGATCAACCCACGGCAACGCGCGGCAACCCACGGCAACGCGGCGGCAGGGCGCGGCAGCCTCGGCCATTCGGCGGGGTGGGTGGTCACCCGCGCCCGACCGGCGCAGAATGGCTCGGTCGAGAGGAGGCGGGACGAGTGACGCTGGCGCTCTACCGCAAGTACCGGCCGCGTACCTTCGCTGAGGTCATCGGTCAGGAGCACGTGACCGAGCCGCTGTCGCAGGCGCTGCGTAGCGGCCGGCTCAACCACGCGTACCTCTTCTCCGGCCCTCGTGGCTGCGGCAAGACCACCAGCGCCCGGATCATGGCCCGCTCGCTCAACTGTGAGCAGGGCCCCACTCCCGAGCCGTGCGGCAAGTGCGCGTCCTGCCGCTCGCTGGCCGCCGACGGCGCCGGCTCGATCGACGTGATCGAGATCGACGCGGCCAGCCACGGTGGTGTTGACGACGCCCGTGAGCTGCGCGAGCGTGCCTTCTTCGCACCGGCCAGCAGCCGCTTCAAGATCTACATCATCGACGAGGCGCACATGGTCTCGACCCAGGGCTTCAACGCCCTGCTCAAGCTGGTCGAGGAGCCCCCGGAGTACGTCAAGTTCATCTTCGCCACCACCGAGCCGGAGAAGGTCCTCGGCACGATCCGGTCGCGGACCCACCACTACCCGTTCCGGCTCTTCCCGCCGAAGGTGGTCCGCCCGTACCTGGAGCAGCTCACCCAGGCCGAGGGCGTCGCCGTCGAGCCGGCGGTCTTCCCGCTCGTGGTGCGCGCCGGTGGCGGCAGCATGCGGGACAGCCTCTCCGTACTCGACCAGCTCATCGCCGGCGCCGGCGCGGAGGGGGTCAGCTACGCGCGGGCCGTCTCGCTGCTCGGGGTCACCGACTCCGCGCTGATCGACGAGATGTGCGACGCGCTGGCCGCCGGTGACGGCGCGGCCGCGTACGCCACCGTCGACCGGGTCGCCGAGGCCGGGCACGACATGCGCCGGTTCGCCTCCGACCTGCTGGAACGGCTCCGCGACCTGATCGTGATCCAGCAGGTGCCGGACGCCGCCGCGAAGGGTCTGATCGACGCCCCGGCCGACCAGATCGAGCGGATGGCCGCCCAAGCCTCGCAACTCGGCTCGGCCACGCTCTCCCGCTGCGCCGACATCGTGCACGACGGCCTGGTGGAGATGCGCGGCACCACAGCTCCCCGCCTGCTGCTGGAGCTGATCTGCGCCCGGATGCTGCTCCCCGGCGTGGACGACTCCACCGGCGGCCTGCTCCAGCGCCTGGAGCGGATGGAACGTCGGCTCACCCTGAGCGGCACCGACGCGCCGTCGGCCGTCGCCGGCTTCGCGCCGACCAACAACCCGGGGGTACGCCCACAGCAGGCCCCTCCGGTTCCGGCTGCCGCCAACCCCGCACCCGCCAACGCCCCGACCTCCGCACCGCCGTGGGATGTCGACCCGGCCGCGTCCCCGACCCGGAGCGCCGCTGCCCAGGGCACTCCGGCGCCGGGCGTCCCGACCGCCGATTCGCCGATCCCGGCGTCGCCCGGTGCGTCGGCGGCGACCACCGGTCTGGGGCCCGTCTCCCCGGCCGGCCCCGGCTCTGCTGCCCACGGTTCAGCCGGCACCCCTTCGGCTGGCCCTGGTTCGGCTGGCCCTGGTTCCGGTGAGGGCTCGTCGGCACCGCGCCGTGCGGTGCCGCCGTCGGCGGTGCTTCCCGACCCGGCCACCCCGGTGCCGCCTCGTCCGGGTGCGCCGGCCGCCGCGCTGGACGCGGTCGCGGTCCGCCGGGTCTGGCCCGACGTGGTCGGCAAGGTCAACCGGACCAACAAGCGGATCGCCGCCCTGATGCGCGACGCGGTGGTCCGCGAACTCGACGGCGACATGCTGGTGCTGACGGTGAAGTCGACAGTGCTGGCCAAGATGATGGCCGACCACTCGGCCGTGCTGACCGACGCGCTCTACGAGGAGTTGGGCGGGCGCTGGCAGATCCGGTGCGAGGTGGCCGGTGAGCGTGGCGGCGTATCGCTGTCCAGCCCGCAGCGCTCACAGCCCGCCGCTCCGGCCCGACCCGCCGCGCCGAACGCGACCGCCGCCGCCAGCCCGACGAGCGCGCCACCCGCTGCGCCGAGTCCGAGCGCCGCGCCGAACCCGAGCGCCGCGCCGAACTCGAACGCCGCGCCGAACTTGAATGCCGCGCCTGGCCCGAGCGCCGCGCCGAACCGTGAGGCCGTTGCCCGACCGGTGAGTGCGCCGACGTCGCCGGTTTCCACCGGCCCGACCAGCGCGCCGTCCGCCGCAGGTTCGGCCGGCGCTACCGGTGGTCGGCCCGGAGGCACCGCCGTTCGTGGCGGGCAGGGCGGCCACGGCGCGGGCCAGCAGGGTGGCGCGCAGCCCACGGCGGCGGCCGACGACGAGGACGACTGGCCGGAGGCAGCGCTCCCCGGCGGCGGTGCCCCCGTCGCCGAGGCGAAGGACGACGAGGACTGGCCGGAAGCCGCCCGCCCCGGCGGCGCGTCGGCCGGAAACACCCCCGGCTTCGCTGCTGCGTCCAGCACCGCACCGAGCAGCGGTAGCGCTCACGGCATCGGGGCGAACGGCTCCGGCGGGGCCACCGGTGGTGGTCAGGCGGGCGGGCGGGGCAACCCGACGCCAGCGGCCCGGCAGCCGGCGTCAGCCGGTGCCGCACCGGTGAGCAGCGCCATCGCCGCGGCTCGCGCGGCGGCGGCGGGGCGCGGTACGCGTACCCCAGCGGCGTCCCGGCCCATCGCGGACGCCGAATGGGCGGGCGAGCCGCCCTACGACCCGGACTTCGACGGACCGACCCGCGGTGGTCGGCCGGGTGGGGCGGCCCCGGCGGCGACTCCGGTCTACGAGGGCTTCGACCCGGGCGACGAGCCGTTGGACGAGGTCATCGACGAGAAGACCGCCCGGGAGTCCAGTGAAGAGCAGGCGGTACGGCTGCTCCGCGAGACCTTCGGCGCTGAGAAGATCGACGAGGTCGACGCCCGCTAACCCCGTCGATCATGGAGTTGTGGTGGTGACAAGCCGCCTGCTACTGGTCTATTCGGACACCACTACTCCATGATCGACGCGAGCGGGGGCGGGGGCTGGGGCTGGGGTTTCGGCTAGTAGGACTCCTAGGCAGCAGGTCCAGAGGGGGTAGGGCAGGACGGCTACTCGTTCCATGCCGCCCACGCCGATCCCGACCCCCTGCTGGGCGAAGAACAGCGCCGTCCCGGCCAGGGCGATGATCCCGGCGGTGAGGGTGAGACGTCGCCACCGGCCGAGCGGCGTGGTGCCCGGCGCGAAGCCGGCGAGGAGCAGACCGACGTTGCCCAGGCCCATGATCAGGAATGCGCCGAGGACGTGCAGGTTCTCGTCGACGTCGGCCGGGTAGAGGGCGACCAGGGCGTACCCGCAGGCGGCCAGCAGCAGGAGCGTCTGGGCCGCGCGCACCATGCCCCCGCGACCGAGGATCCGCCAGGTCAGCAGGATTCCGACGGCGAGCAACACGGCGGTGGTGAGTGTCGCGACGTTCGTGAGCGGATGCCAGGGCGAGCACACGTAGCGGGGGCGACTGGTGTCCCAGATGCCGCAGTGCGCGTTGCCGAGGTCGCTGATGTTGTGGGTGGCCCAACTGTAGGTCGGGTCGCGCCACCGCAGACCGGTGACCAGATTGGCGACGAGGAAGAGCGGGGCGGCCGCAACCCAGCACAGCGCGCCGATCCGGCCGGAGCGGCTGATATTCATGCCCTTGAGCACACCAGGTGGGTGGTTCGTGGCGCACTACCGGCAGATGGCCGGTTCGGGGTAGTGCCAGCCGTACCCGTTGCGGGGATGGACGGCGTGTCGCGGCGTTGCCAGGATGTGTGAATCGCCACCACCGAGGACCCCGCCGCGCCGGGCACGCGTGTGCCGACGGAGGCGGAACCGTTCACCGGGCAGGGCCCCCACCCGCCGGTCAAGCCGTGGTGGCATCGCCTCGTCCTGATCGTCAGCCTCGTGGCCGGTAGCCTCGCCGGACTGGCCTTCGCCCTGGCGACCCCGTTTCTGTCACTGATCGCCCTGGGTGCCCTTCAGGGCGATCAGATGCCCGAGCCGAGGCCTGACCTCGGTGCGCTGGTGGTTGCCGGTCCGGCTGACTCGACACCAGCCGTTCCGATCGCTACCAACGACACTGTCGACTTCGACCGGCTCCTGCCGGGCGCGGACACGCAGCACCTACTGCTGACCCCGCAGGTACGCGCCGACCTGCGCCATGCCGCCGGTGCGGCGTGGACCCAACCGGACAACACCGCCGTCACGGTCACCCTGCTCGAATTCGAGTCCAGCCAGGCGGCGGCGGAGTTCAGCCACTCCTGCATCGAGTTGCAGTTGGCGAACCACGACAAGGTCACCATCGCCGGCCGCGACGGGCCAGCGATGGCCTTCCTGGAGGCGGAGGCGCGCGCGATCTCGGCCGTCGAGATGGCTGACGAGGTCCTCATCTTCGTCCGCGCGGTCAGCCCCGCCGACCGGCTCCCGGACACCGTCGTCGCCGTCGAGTCGCTGTTGCGCGAGCAGCGCGACCGACTTTGAGCCACGCCACCCCCGCGCGGCCGCTTTCTGGGCCCGGCGTGGGCGGACGCACCGGGCGGGGCAGGGTCGGTCCCAGCGGATAGGCTGGGCGGCGGCCGAGCAGACGAGTGCGAGAAGGAGCCATCCGTGCGCCCAGGTGGACAGCCGAACATGCAGCAGATGCTGAAGCAGGCGCAGAAGATGCAGCAGCAGATCGCCGCCGCCCAGGCCGAGCTGGCCGAGGCCGAGCTGACCGGCACCGCCGGCGGTGGGCTGGTCACGGCGACCGTCTCCGGCTCCGGTGAGCTGAAGGCCATCAAGATCGACCCGAAGGCCGTCGACGCGGACGACGTGGAGACGCTTGAGGACCTGGTCGTCGCCGCCGTGCACAACGCCGCCGAGGCGGCCCGCGAGCTGACCGAGCGCAAGATGGGCCCGGTCGCCGGTGGCATGGGCGGCCTCGGCCTGCCCGGTTTCTGAGCCGGCAGATGTACGAAGGTGCCATCCAGGACCTGATCGACGAGCTGGGCCGGTTGCCGGGCGTGGGCCCGAAGAGCGCCCAGCGGATCGCGTTCCACGTCCTGTCGGCGGACCCGGCCGACGTCAACCGGCTGGCCGGCGCCCTGCGCAAGGTCAAGGAGCTGGTGCGGTTCTGCACGACCTGCTACAACGTGGCCGAGTCCGAGCAGTGCCGGATCTGCCGCGACCCGCGCCGCACCGACGAGGTGCTGTGCGTGGTGGAGGAGCCCAAGGACGTGGTGGCCATCGAGCGGACCGGTGAGTTCCGCGGTCGCTACCACGTGTTGGGCGGTGCGATCAATCCGCTGGAGGGGATCGGCCCGGACAATCTCCGCATCCGGGAGCTGCTGATCCGACTCGGCGGAGGCGCGGTGCGGGAGTTGATCCTGGCCACCGATCCCAACACCGAGGGCGAGGCGACCGCCACCTACCTGGCGCTGATGGTGAAGCCGATGGGCATCTCGGTGACCCGGCTGGCCAGTGGGCTGCCGGTCGGCGGCGACCTGGAGTACGCCGACGAGATCACCCTCGGTCGGGCCTTCGAGGGCCGCCGCGCGGTCTGATCCCCTTCCTTACAGCCGATGGCCGGCACCCCCCGGGGTGTCGGCCATCGCTTCGTCACTGCCCGGAATTGATCTGACACTTGATCCCTCATCGGGGCTGTTCGACGTAACAGTTTGGCATCGCGGGTGCGGATTGATCGGTTTGAGGGGTCATTTACCTTCGAATCGAAAGTCAACCGGCGCTTGAGGCACGATCCGATACCAACCGTCCACCTGGCAGTTTCCGGGTGGACGTAACGAGAGCTATGGTCACCGCCATCGGTGACCCCTGTCACCACGTTGTCCGTACCCCCAAGGACGAGGTGAAGCACACATGCGTGCACCCAGGCCGAAGGTCGCGATCGCGGCCGTCGCGGTCGCGGCCCTCGCGGTAGCAGGCTGCGCCGAGAGCAACCGCGACGACAAATCCGGCGGTAGCAAGAAGGACACCCTCGTCTTCGGCGTAGCCGGAGACCCGAAGGTGCTCGACCCGAGCTTCGCCAGCGACGGTGAGTCGCTGCGCGTGGCGCGTCAGGTCTTCGAGACTCTGGTCCGGCCGGAGGAGGGTGGCACCAAGGTCACCCCGGGTCTGGCCGAGTCCTGGACCCCGGACGCAGCGGGCACCACCTGGACCTTCAAGCTCCGCTCGGGCGTGAAGTTCCACGACGGCACCGACTTCAACGCCGAGGCCGTCTGCGTCAACTTCAACCGCTGGTACAACGCCAAGGGCCTCATGCAGAGCCCGGACGTGACCGCGTACTGGCAGGACGTCATGGGCGGCTTCGCCAAGAACGAGGACGCGGAGCTGCCGCCGAGCCTCTTCAAGTCCTGCGCCGCCAAGGACGCCACCACTGTGGACCTGTCCTTCACGCGGGTCTCCAGCAAGATCCCGGCCGCGCTGATGCTCCCCTCGTTCTCCATCCACAGCCCGAAGGCGCTGCAGGAGTTCGACGCGAGCAACGTCGCGGGCACCGCCGAGGACATCAAGTACCCGGCGTACGCGACGGCGCACCCGACCGGCACCGGCCCGTTCAAGTTCAAGGCCTGGGACGTCGCCAACAAGACGCTCACCCTGGAGCGCAACGACGACTACGCCGGCACCAAGGCCAAGCTGAAGACCCTCATCTTCAAGACGATCTCGGACGAGAACGCCCGCAAGCAGGCGCTGCGCTCCGGTGACATCCAGGGCTACGACCTGGTTGGCCCGGCCGACGTCGAGCCGCTGAAGTCCGAGGGCTTCAACATGCTCACCCGCCCGGCGTTCAACGTGCTCTACCTGGCGATCAACCAGAAGGGCAACCCGAAGCTCGCCGACATCCGTGTCCGGCAGGCCATCGCGTACGCCCTGAACCGTCAGCAGCTGGTCACCTCCAAGCTGCCGCCCGGTGCCAAGGTCGCCGACAACTTCATGCCGGACACCGTCGAGGGTTGGAACGGCGACGTCACGAAGTACACCTACGACCCGACCAAGGCGAAGGCGCTGCTGGCCGAGGCGGGCGCGTCGAACCTGACGCTGAAGTTCCACTACCCGACCGAGGTCACCCGGCCGTACATGCCGAACCCGAAGGACATCTTCGAGCTGCTGTCGGCGGACCTGAAGGCTGTCGGCATCACCGTCGAGGCGATCCCGCTGAAGTGGAGCCCGGACTACCTGAACGCCACCACCTCGGGTAGCAAGCACGACATCCACTTCCTGGGCTGGACCGGTGACTACGGCGACGCCTACAACTTCATCGGTACCTTCTTCGACCGGCCGAAGGACGAGTGGGGCTTCAACAACAAGGCCCTGTTCGACCAGTTCAAGGACGCGGACACCACCGCTGACATCGCGGCCCGGACCGAGAAGTACAAGGCCCTGAACAAGTCCGTCATGGACTTCCTGCCCGGTGTGCCGATCTCGCACTCGCCGCCGGCGATCGTGTTCGGCAAGGACGTGACCGGCGTCAAGGCGAGCCCGCTCACCGACGAGCGGTTCTCGACCGCCGAGTACAAGTAAGTCCTGATCTGACGCAGCAAGGAACGCGGGCGGGCGCTGTCGCACAGCGCCCGCCCGCAACCCTCCGCACCCCTTCGAGGCCGCCGTGTTCCGGTTCATCGTCAGACGCCTGCTTCAGCTGATACCCACGCTGTTCGGGCTCTCCCTCCTGCTCTTCATCTGGCTCCGCCGGCTCCCCGGCGGCCCCGAGACCGCCATCCTCGGCGAGCGCGGCACCCCCGAGATGCGGGCTGCCATCCGGCGCAACATGGGGCTCGACGAGCCCATCCTGGTGCAGTACGGCCGTTTCGTCCGTCGGCTGATCAAGCTCGACCTGGGCACCTCGACCTCCACCAAGCGGGCGGTCACCACGGAGTTCATCGAGCGCTTCCCCGGCACCGTCGAGCTGACCATCACCGCGATGATCATCGCGATCGGTGTCGGCATCCCGCTGGGTTACCTGGCCGCCCGTCGTCGCGGCCGCTTCCTGGACCACGCGTCCGTGGGCGGCTCGCTGATCGGCATCTGCATCCCGGTCTTCTTCCTGGGCTACGTGCTCAAGGCGATCTTCTCGGAGAACCTGCACTGGTTCCCGTCCAGCGGTCGGCAGGACCCGACGCTCGGGGCGACCCGGGTCACCAACTTCTTCGTCCTCGACGGGTTGATGACCCGTGAGTGGGACGCCGCGGCCGACGCCCTCTGGCATCTGGTGCTGCCCAGCATCGCGCTGGCCAGCATTCCGCTGGCGATCATCGTCCGGATCACCCGGGCGAGTGTGCTGGAGGTGCTCAACGAGGACTTCGTACGCACCGCCGAGGCCAAGGGCCTGACCGAGCAGACGGTCCGTCGCCGGCACGTGCTGCGCAACGCGATGCTGCCGGTGGCCACCTCGATCGGTCTGCTCGCCGGCGGCCTGCTCTCCGGCGCCGTGCTGACCGAGACCGTCTTCGCCTTCAGTGGCATCGGAGCGTTCGTCGCCGAGGCCATCGGCCAGCGCGACTATCCGGTGCTGATGGGCTTCATTCTGATCATCGCGGTGGTGTACGTGCTGGTGAACCTGCTGGTCGACCTCTCCTACAGCTTCATCGACCCGAGGGTGAGGGTGCGATGACACTCAGCCCGGGCAAGAAGCGCGAAAAGATCGACCGGCTCTCCGAGTTGGCCGCCCGTGACGACGAGCGGGGCGTCAGCCTGTGGCAGGAGGCGTTCCGCCGGCTGCGCGGCAACCCGGCCGCGATCGTCGGCGCGGTCATCCTGGCGCTCTTCGTGCTGGTCGCGGTGCTCGGCCCGTTCCTCGTGCCGTACGCGCCGACCGACACGATCGGCATCCGGGAAGGGCTGATCAAGCCGGGTGTCATTCCCGGCCCCGACGGTGACCACTGGTTCGGGTACGACCACCAGGGCCGGGACGAGTTCAGCCGGATGATCGTGGGCGCCCGGCAGACCCTGCTGGTCGGTGTGGTGTCCACCCTGATCGGTCTGGCCATCGGCGCGCTGATCGGTGGCATCTCGGGTGCGGCGGCCGGTCTCGGTGGCCGGTGGGGGCGGTGGGTCGACACCACCCTGATGCGCTTCATCGACATGCTGCTGGCGATGCCGAGCCTGCTGCTGGCGGTGAGCATCGCCGCCCTGCTCGGGGCCAGCCTGACCACCGTGATGATCGCGGTCGGCGTGGTCTCGGTGCCGGTATTCGCCCGGCTGCTGCGCGGCTCGATGATCTCCCAGGCCAACAGCGACTACGTGCTGGCGGCCACCTCGCTCGGCGTGAAGAAGTCGAAGATCGCGCTGACCCACGTGGTGCCGAACTCGCTCGCGCCGGTGATCGTGCAGGCCACCCTGACCCTGGCCACCGCGATCATCGAGGCCGCGGCGCTGTCCTTCCTCGGCCTGGGCAACCCGGACACCGCCGTACCGGAGTGGGGCGTCATGCTCGCCGACGCGCAGCAGTACCTCGGCATCCGGCCGTCGCTGGCGATCTACCCGGCCGTCGCGATCATCATCACCGCGCTCGGCTTCACCCTGCTCGGTGAGGCGATGCGTGAGGCCCTCGACCCGAAGCTGCGGAAGTAGGCCCAGTAATGGCACTGCTCGAAGTTGATGATCTCTCCGTCACGTTCGCCCGGCGCGGCCAGCGGGCCGTGCACGCCGTCGACGGGGTGTCCTTCTCGGTCGACGCCGGTGAGGTGGTCGGCCTGGTCGGCGAGTCTGGCTGCGGCAAGAGCGTCACCTCGCTCGCGATCATGGGCTTGCTGCCGAAGCAGCCGGGCCTGCGCGTCGGCGGCAAGGCCGTCTTCGACGGCACCGACCTGCTCCAGCTCGACGACCGGTCGCGGCGGGACATCCGTGGTCGGGACATCGCGATGATCTTCCAGGACCCGCTGTCCTCGCTGAACCCGGTGATTCCGATCGGGTTGCAGGTGACCGAGGTGTTGACCCGGCACCGGGGGATGAAGGGTGCGGCCGCGGCGAAGGAGGCGGCGGAGCTGCTGGACCGGGTCGGCATTCCCGACCCGAAGCGGCGGCTCAAGGAGTACCCGCACCAGCTCTCCGGTGGGATGCGCCAGCGTGCGCTCATCGCGATGGCGGTGGCCTGCCAGCCTCGGCTGCTGATCGCCGACGAGCCGACCACCGCCCTGGACGTCACCATCCAGGCCCAGATCCTGGAACTGCTCAAGGAACTGGTCCGGGACTCCGGCACCGCACTGCTGATGATCACGCACGATCTGGGTGTGGTGGCCGGCATGTGCGACACCGTCAACGTGCTCTACGGCGGCCGGGTGGTGGAGACGGCCCGCCGCCGTCCACTGTTCCGCCAGCCGCGGCACCCGTACACAGTGGGTCTGCTCGGCTCGGTGCCCCGCCTGGACGCCGGGCGGGGCGAGAAGCTCAGCCCGATCCCCGGCTCGGTCCGCGACCTGCTGCCCTGGCCGGAGGGTTGTGCCTTCGCCCCGCGCTGCGCCCGGCGGACCGACGAGTGCGTGGGTGAGCCGCCGGAGTTGGTGCAGGCACACGACGGACGTAGCTACCGGTGCGTCAACCCGGAGCCGGTGCCCGGCATGGTGCCCGCCCCGCGCGAGGAGGAACCAGCGTGAGCGACAACGACATCCTCGTCGAGGTACGCGACCTGAAGGTGCACTTCCCGATCAAGCGGGGTGTGCTGTTCGACCGGGTGGTCGGCCACGTCAAGGCCGTCGACGGGGTGGACCTCAGCATCCCGCGGGGCAAGACGTACGGCCTGGTCGGCGAGTCCGGCTGCGGCAAGTCCACGCTGGGTCGGGCGCTGCTCCAGCTCACCCCGCCGACCGCCGGCGAGGTCGAGTTCGACGGCGTCGAGCTGACCACGCTGCCGTCGGGCAAGCTGCGCAGCATGCGTCGCCGGATGCAGATGATCTTCCAGGATCCGATGTCCAGCCTCGACCCCCGGCAGAACGTCGAGTCGATCCTGACCGAGGGCATGCAGACCCACGGGATCGGTGCCGACCGCACCGACCGTCGTCGGATCATCGGCGAGACCCTGGACGCGGTGGGGCTGCCCCGCTGGGCGCTGTCCCGCTACCCACACGAGTTCTCCGGTGGGCAGCGGCAACGCATCGGCATCGCCCGCGCGCTGGTGCTCGGGCCGGAGCTGATCGTCGCCGACGAGCCGGTCTCGGCGCTCGACGTCTCGATCCAGGCCCAGGTGGTCAACCTGCTCGACGAACTCCAGGACAGCCTCGGGCTGACCTACCTGGTGATCGCGCACGACCTCGCGGTGGTCCGGCACATCTCCGACACCGTCGGCGTCATGTACCTGGGCGCGCTGGTCGAGGAAGCGCCGAGCGACCGGCTCTACACCGAGCCGCTGCACCCGTACACCCGGGCGTTGATGTCGGCGGTGCCGGTGCCGGACCCGGATGTGGAGGACCGTCGGGAGCGGATCCTGCTCGCCGGTGACCTGCCGTCGCCGGCCAACCCGCCGTCCGGCTGCCGTTTCCACACGCGCTGCCCCTGGGCGCAGCCCACCCGCTGCGCCGACGAGCGACCCGTGCTGCGGGAGATCGGCGTCAGCCGGGTGGCCTGCCACTTCGCCGAGCAGATCGCCAGCGGCGAGCTACGCCCGCACCAGGTCAGCGCGCAGATCGTCCGCCCCGAGGACGAGGGCGAAGCGCCCGCCGTGGTCTCCGCGCCCACCGAGCCCGGCTCGTACGTCTGACGAAGCCCGCTCGCCCCGATCAACGGTCGGGGCGAGCGCGGCGGGCCGGTCGACGGGGGTTCAGCCCTCGGGTCGGTTCAGCAGGCCCACGGCGACACCGTGCACCGCGTCCAGCCCCGCCGGATCGGCCAACGCCACCGACGTGCCGGTGACCGCGTACCACTCGTCCGCGTCCTTGTACTGCACCCGAAGGGTGACCTTGCCGTCGGCGTACTCGGTGCGCAGGGTCAGGTCGCCGGTGACGACGCCGACCTCGTCGGTCATCACGCCGCCGGGGCCGGGCACGATGTCTGAGGTACGGCTCTGCGGGCTGGCCGCGCCGCCGGAATCCGCGACCATCCCGGCACCCGGCACGGCGGCGGGAGTCTCGGCAGTGCCGTCGGCGGTCATGCCTGCGGCCGCCGGGCCGCTCTCCTCAGCGGCCGTCACGACGCGTTTCCCACTGTGCAGCCCTCCAGCATGTCGGTCAGGGCGGTTTTCTCGGCGCTGGTCACCGTCAACCGCCAGTAGTGCTTGACCGTCACCCAGCTTTCGGCGTACTTGCACCAGTACTCGCGGTTCGCCGGCTTCCACTGGGACGGGTCCTGGTCACCCTTTGCCCGGTTGGAGGACGCGGAAACCGCGATGAGCTGCGGACGTGTGGTGTCGTTGGCGAAGTCGCCACGCTTTTGGTCGTCCCACTCGTCGGCGCCCGAGCGCCAGGCGTTGGCCAACGGGACCATGTGGTCGATGTCCACGTCCGAAGGGTCGGCGGCGCTACGGCCGTCGTACACGCTCTCCCAGCGCCCGCCGACCACGTTGCAGCCCGAGAGCTTCACGTCCTTGCCGTCGCGCTGGAGAATGCTGTCCCGCACGTCGCAGTTCTTGCCGGTGTTCCGCCAGTGCGGGAAGTGGTCTCTGCTGTAGCCCTTCATCGAGCCGGCAGTTGCCACGGTGAGCTGGCCGAGTTGCTGTACGGCGTTGCCGCCGTCGCTCGGCGACTGAGTGTCCGGCTCGTCGGGCGGGACGCAACCGGCAACGCCGAGCGCCAGCGCCGCGGCGAGCGCGGCCACCGCCGCTCGCGGTCCTGATGTGGTACGCACAGACGACACCTCTCCAGCTTGCGGTCTCCCGGCGACTGCGCACAGTACCCGGGCCAGGTTTTGGCAATTCGTGGCGTCTCCCACTTGTTACAGGGCACATTGGTGGGATGACCGAACCCGTACCGGCGCCTGCCCTCCGGATGGGCACCGCCGCCGGCCGGGGCACGCTGCTCGCCGCCGTACTCGCCTCCGGCATGGTCTTCCTCGACACGACGGTCGTCAACGTGGCGCTGCCGAAGCTCGGGCAGGACCTCGGCGCGAGCGTGTCCGATCTCCAGTGGACCATCAACGGCTACCTGCTGATGCTGGCGGCGTTCGTGCTGCTCGGCGGTGCCCTCGGGGACCGCTTCGGTCGACGACGCATCTTCCTGATCGGTGTCCTCTGGTTCACCGTCGCCTCCGTGCTCTGCGGGCTGGCCCAGGGCACCGGCTGGCTGATCGCGGCCCGCTTCCTCCAGGGCGCCGGCGGCGCGCTCCTTACGCCCGGATCGCTGTCGGTGCTCCAGGCGAGCTTCCACCCGGACGACCGGGGCCGGGCGATCGGCGCCTGGGCCGGACTGTCCGGGGTGTCCACCGCGCTCGGCCCGTTCATCGGGGGCTGGCTGATCGACGCGCTCTCCTGGCGTTGGATCTTCTTCCTCAACCTGCCGATCGCCGTCCTGGTGGTGCTGGCCACGACACGCTGGGTGCCGGAGAGCCGCGACGAGAGCGCCTCCCGCACCGCGGGGCCCGGACGGACCCGACGCCGGTTCGACGTCGCCGGAGCCCTGCTCGGAGCACTGGCGCTCGCCGGCGTCACGTACGCCCTGATCGACGTGCCGGCACGCGGCTACGACTCGGCGCCGGTGCTGATCGCGGCGCTAATCGGGGTGCTGTCGGCGGTGGTCTTCGTACTGCTCGAACGGCGGCGGGGGGACGCCGCGATGCTGCCCACCGGCCTGTTCTCCAGCCGGCTCTTCTCGGTGCTGAACATCTTCACCGTCGTCGTCTACGCGGCGCTCACCGGCTTCACCTTCTTCTTCGCCGTCTACCTGCAGAACGTGGTGGAGTGGTCGGCCTTCCGCACCGGCATCGCACTACTGCCGATGACCCTGCTGCTGTTGGTCGGGTCGGCCCGCTCGGGAGCGTTGTCGGCGCGGATCGGCCCCCGGCTGCAGTTGACCGTCGGGCCGGTGGTGGCCGCAGTCGGCCTGTTGCTGCTGCGCGGCGTCGGACCGGGCGCGTCGTACTGGACGGACGTGCTGCCCGGGGTGCTGCTCTTCGGGATCGGGCTGACCCTGGTCGTGGCACCGCTGACCGCGTCGGTGCTGGCCGCCGTGCAGGACCGCTTCTCCGGTGTGGCCAGCGGCTTCAACAACGCCGCGTCCAGGGCCGGTGGGTTGCTCGCGGTGGCGGCGCTGCCGCTGCTGGTCGGCCTGTCCGGCGGCGGGTACGAGCAGAAGGGCGAGCTGACCGACGCGTTCCGCGGCGCGATGGAGTGGTGCGCCGGCCTGCTCGTGGCCGGCGCGGTGCTGGCGCTCGTGCTGGTCCACAGGCCGCCCCGGGAAGCCCCGCCGTCGCAGCCCTGCCACTCGCTGCCCGCCGCGACACCCCCGAAGTAGGGATCCACCCCGGGGGTGTCGCGTGTAGGTCAGCGGCGTGCGCGGTTGACGGCGCTGGTGACCGCCTTGATCGAGGCGGTGACGATGTTGGCGTCGGTGCCGACACCCCAGACCGTTCGCCCGTCGACCTCGCACTCCACGTACGCGGCGGCCTGCGCGTCCCCGCCGGAGGAGAGCGCGTGCTCGTGGTAGTCGAGCACCCGCACACCCACCCCGACCGTGTGCAGCGCGTTGACGTACGCGTCGATCGGACCGTTGCCGACGGCGGCCAGTGAGCGCTGCTCGGCGCCCACGCCGACCTGGGCCTCGATCTCGACCTTGCCGTCGATCGTGCTGATCGTGTAGCCGGCCAACCGGATGGCCGGGTCGGGCTGGTGGTCGAGCAGGTAGTGCGTCGCGAAGATCTCCCACATGGCGGCCGGGTCGACCTCGCCACCGTCGTGGTCGGTGACCTGCTGCACCACCCCGGAGAACTCGATCTGGAGCCGCCGGGGGAGGTCCAGTTGGTGCTCGCTCTTCATGATGTACGCGACGCCGCCCTTGCCGGACTGCGAGTTGACTCGGATGACCGCCTCGTAGGTGCGGCCCAGGTCCTTCGGGTCGATCGGCAGGTACGGCACCGCCCAGGTGTGCTCGTCCACCGGTACGCCGGCAGCCTTCGCGTCGGCGGCCAGGGCGTCGAAGCCCTTCTTGATCGCGTCCTGGTGGGAGCCGGAGAAGGCGGTGTAGACCAGGTCGCCCGCGTACGGGTGGCGCTCGTGCACCGGGAGCTGGTTGCAGTATTCGACCGCCCGCCGGATCTCGTCGATGTTCGAGAAGTCGATCATCGGGTCGATGCCCTGGGAGAAGAGGTTGAGCCCCAGCGTCACCAGGTCCACGTTGCCGGTGCGCTCACCGTTGCCGAACAGGCAACCCTCGATGCGGTCCGCGCCGGCGAGCAGGCCCAGCTCGGCGGCGGCCACTCCGGTGCCCCGGTCGTTGTGCGGGTGCAGGCTCAGCACCACGCTGTCGCGGCGCGGCAGGTGCCGGTGCATCCACTCGATCGAGTCGGCGTACACGTTGGGGGTCGCCATCTCGACCGTCGCGGGCAGGTTGATGATCAGCGGGCGGTCGGGCGTCGGGTCGATCACGTCGATGACCCGGGAGCAGACCTCCAGCGCGTACTCCAGCTCGGTGCCCGTGTACGACTCCGGCGAGTACTCGTAGAAAATGTCGGTGTCCGGAGTGTGGATCTCCGCGTACTTCTGGCAGAGCCGCGCACCGGTCGTGGCGATGTCGGCGATGCCGTCCTTGTCCAGGCCGAAGACCACCCGACGCTGGAGGGTGGAGGTCGAGTTGTAGAAGTGCACGATGGCCCGCTTGGCACCGCGCAGCGACTCGAACGTCCGCTCGATCAGGTGCTCCCGGCACTGGGTGAGCACCTGGATGGTGACGTCCTCGGGGATCATGTCCTGTTCGATGAGCTGTCGGACGAAGTCGAAGTCGGTCTGACTGGCCGACGGGAAGCCGACCTCGATCTCCTTGTAGCCCATCTGGACCAGCAGTTGGAACATCCGGCGCTTGCGCTCCGGCGACATCGGGTCGATCAGGGCCTGGTTGCCGTCGCGGAGATCCACCGCGCACCACCGTGGGGCCGCGTCGACCTGGCGGGTGGGCCAGGTGCGGTCCGGCAGCTCGACCCGGAACTGCTCCTGGTAGGGCTGGTAGCGGTGGTACGGCATCCGGCTCGGGCGCTGCCGAGCGAACGGATCGGTCTCGGCGTCGGTGACAGGTTGAGCCATTTCAGAGTGCTCCCTGGAACATGTGGCGTCAGCAGATCGGAAGGTGTCGGCGAATGCCGGGCGACGATGCGCGGCGGTGCCGAGAGAAGGTTCGGATGTGCTGGACGGCGCGATGCAACTCCGCGACGAGGTGCCGGCCGGTCAGGCCTCGTCGCGGCGGCTAAGGAGGAGCAGCGCCTGCCACATGACCAGGTCACCCTACGTGATGGCAGGGGCGGTGGGAAGGTAGGTCCGGACTGTGGGACCAGCGTCATGGTCCGTGCCGGGCCGCCCGGACGCGGATGGTCAGCGGAGCAGCAGGTCGGCGAGGGGTCGGCGGTGCCGCAGGCTGGTTTCCTCGGCGACCAGGTCGGCCGGGAGGCTGAGCGGGTCGCCGAGACGCCCGACGGCGACCACCGCGTACGGCCGTACGTCGGCGGGAAGGTGCAGGTCAGCGGCGAGTCCGGCGCGATCGACGGTGAGGACCTGGCGTACGTGCAGCCCGAGCGCGGTGGCCTGCACGGTGAGGTGGGCGACGGCCTGGCCCAGGTCGTAGGCGATCCCGTCGGCCGGCGCGGCGTCGGGTGCCGTGTCGGCGTCGACGTGTGCGGCGAGCAGCAGGGCGGCGGCGCGGTGCGCCCACCGCTGCTCACGCTCGGGCAGGTTGACCAGGATCCGCTTCCAGGTCTCGTCGTCGCGGTGGCCGAGGGTGAACCTCCAGGGCTGGCGGTTGCCCAGCGACGGTGCCCATCGGGCCGCCTCGAGCAGGGAGGCCGCGTCCGCCGCGCTCAGCTCGTCGGTGGGGTGGAACGCCAGCGGGCTCCAACGGAAGGCGAGCAGCGGGGTCAGGTCAGCCATGCCGGTAATCGTCCTGTATGGGTGATTCGCCGATCAGGCAGGGTTAGCAGAATGTGGGCAAACGCACCCGTAACGGGATGAAGATCAGGGCGTTCCCGCGCTCGGGCTGTCCGAGGGGTCAGGGGTCGGCGGCGCGGCGGTGTCCAGCGGGTCCCGGTCGATCACCACCGGACCGGCCAACTGCACGGTGGCCGGCGCCGGGCCGGGTGGTGCGGCCAACCGCAGCGTCCCGACCCCGGTCCGGACGCCGGTCGGTGTGCCGTCCCGGTCGTAGCAGTAAATGCCCACGTCCAGCGGGGCGTTCAGCGACGCCGAGGTGGAGTCCACCGAGTAGCACGTGCCGGTCAGGCCCTCGGGCGCGTTGGCCGGGGCCACCGCCAACGGCGCGCGTCGGTCGGTGAGCACGTCCAGCCAGTCGGTGAGCGGATGCTGGACGCGGGGGTCCGACCGGCGCGGGATCGTGTCGTCCCGCTCACCGAGGCGTACGCAGCTCGACGGCTCCGGTCGACCGGCTGACGGCAGGGCGCACTGGAACAGCCCGTCGGCCGTCGCCGCCATCGAGACGTCGGCGGCGCCACCCAACGCGCCTCCCGGCACGTCGACCCGCCAACTGCCGTCGTTAGCGCTGGTGAACACGATGGTGCGGTCCGGCTGACCCGCCCGGCTGTACACGTACTGCGCCACCATGTGGCGGTCCTGCGCGGCTGCGGCCAGGGCAGCCAGCTCGTCCCGTGCGGCGTCCACAGCGACCGACCCGGGATCGGTCGGCGTCGGGGCGGGCGGCTGCGTGCTGGTGCAGGCGACCAGGAGCGCTGGCAGGACTAACACGAGCGGCCCGAGCACACGGCCGGCCGAGCGGATGAGGACGGGCACCGGCCCATTCTGGTGGCTGCGAGCGGTCCGCGGGTGCCGGCGCGTACCAGGCTCGTTCCGGCGTGTCGGACGCGCTCGTGGTCGCGTACCTCCCGCCCTGGTGGGAGCGGCCCGGCGGCACTCGTGCGGGCCGGATGGTGGGATCACCTGACCCGCCGTCGTTACCCGCCGGATACCCTCAAGGGGTTTGACACGCGCCGCCGGCCCCGGTTCCGGCGGCGTCGGCACGCTCAGGGTCACTGGGAGGGAGTGCACGTCGTGGCACTCGTGGTGCAGAAGTACGGCGGGTCGTCCGTCGCCAACGCCGAGCGGATCAAGCGGGTGGCCGAGCGCATCGTCGCAGCCCGCAAGGCCGGCGACGACGTGGTGGTGGTGGTCTCCGCAATGGGGGACACCACCGACGAACTGCTCGACCTGGCCAACCAGGTCAGCCCGCTGCCGCCGGGCCGCGAGCTGGACATGCTGCTCACCGCAGGCGAGCGGATCTCCATGGCGCTGCTCGCCATGGCGATCCACAACCTGGGGTACGAAGCTCGCTCGTTCACCGGCTCGCAGGCCGGCGTGATCACCACCTCGGTGCACGGCCGCGCGCGGATCATCGACGTCACCCCCGGGCGGCTCAAGGGCGCGCTCGACGAGGGGTCGGTGGTCATCGTGGCCGGCTTCCAGGGCGTCTCGCAGGACACCAAGGACGTCACCACCCTGGGCCGGGGCGGGTCGGACACCACCGCCGTGGCGCTCGCCGCCGCCCTGCACGCCGACGTCTGCGAGATCTACACCGACGTGGACGGCATCTTCACCGCCGACCCTCGGATCGTGCCCAACGCCCGGCACATCCAGCACATCACCTACGAGGAGACGCTGGAGCTGGCCGCCTGCGGAGCGAAGGTTCTGCACCTACGTAGCGTGGAATACGCCCGCCGGGCGGGGTTGCCGATCCACGTCCGTTCGTCATACTCGACCAACACCGGCACGATGGTCACCGGATCGATGGAGGACCTTTCCGTGGAGCAGGCACTGATCACCGGGGTCGCGCACGACCGCAGCGAAGCCAAGATCACGATCGTCGGGGTGCCCGACGAGCCGGGTGCCGCCGCGCGGATCTTCGACACCGTCGCCGGCGCCGAGATCAACATCGACATGATCGTGCAGAACGTCTCCACCGAGGGCACCGGTCGGACGGACATCTCGTTCACCCTGCCCAAGGCCGACGGCCCGACCGCGATGGCAGCGCTCAGCAAGATCCAAGAGCCGGTCAAGTTCAAGGGCCTGCTCTACGACGACCACGTCGGCAAGGTCTCGCTGATCGGTGCCGGCATGCGCTCGCACCCCGGTGTGGCCGCCGGCTTCTTCGCCGCGCTCGGCGCAGCCGGCGTCAACATCGAGATGATCTCCACCTCCGAGATCCGGGTCTCCGTGGTCTGCCGGGACACCGACCTCGACGCCGCCGTCCGCGCCATCCACGACGCGTTCGAGTTGGGCGGCGACACCGAAGCCGTGGTCTACGCGGGGACGGGTAGGTAGCGCCCGATGACGGCGCTGCCCACCCTC
>NZ_JBSFBM010000042.1:0-27871 GCF_053592955.1 Micromonospora sp. NPDC002411
GTCGAACCGGCCAAGTTCGCCGCCGCGCACTGGGGACACACCCCGCTGCTGTCCCGCGCCGCCGAGTTGCCCGACCCGGCCGGCTTCACCGATCTGCTCAGCCCCGCTGACGCCGACGAGTTGCTGAGCCGGCGCGGTCTGCGTACCCCGTTCCTGCGCGTCGCCAAGGACGGCCAGCTGGTCGCGGCCGCGCGCTGGACCGGAGGCGGCGGCGCGGGCGCCGAGATCGGCGACCAGGTGCTCGACGAGCGGATCCTGGAGCAGTACGCCTCCGGCGCCACCCTGGTGTTGCAGGGTCTGCACCGAATCTGGCCGCCGCTCGTCGACTTTGCCCGCGACCTGGGCCTCGCGCTCAACCAGCCGCTCCAGGTTAACGCCTACCTCACTCCGGCGGGCAGTCAGGGGTTCGCCACCCACTACGACACCCATGCGCCGACCACCCGGTCGGCGCGCCCTTCGTCATGCGCTGGGTGGCCCGTCCCGGGGTGACGTGATCGACTCGGAATCATTGAAGTCGGGGCATCCCTCCCGGCGGGACACCCCAACTTCCTGAAACTGGAGTGGATCACCGGGCCGGCCGCGGGCACCTCGGCCGCCTCAGCCCTTCTCCAGGTACTCCGCGCGGTCCTCGTCGACGAGCGCGGCAACCGAGGCGGCCAGCGCCGGGTTGCGGGTCAGCTCCGGGTCGTCCTCGATCAGGGTGATCGCCTCGGCGCGGGCGTCGCGGATCAGCTCCGTGTCCCGCCGCAACGAGAGCAGCCGCAGGTGCGAACGGTGCCCGGACTGGGTGGCGCCCAGCACGTCACCCTCGCGGCGCTGCTCCAGATCCAGCTCGGCGAGCTTGAAACCGTCGCTCGTGGACGCCACCGCGTCCAGCCGCTCCCGCGCCGAGGAGCCCTCGGCCGCCTCACTGACCAGCAGACAGAGCCCTGCGGCGGCACCCCGGCCGACCCGGCCCCGCAACTGGTGCAGCTGGGAGACACCGAAACGGTCGGCGTCGAGAACGATCATCACGGTCGCGTTCGGCACATCCACGCCGACCTCGATCACTGTGGTCGCCACCAGCACGTCCAGGTCGCCGGCCGCGAAGGAGCGCATCACCGCGTCCTTCTCGTCGGCCGGCAGGCGACCGTGCAGCACCCCGATCCGCAGCCCGTGCAGCGGCCCCTCGGCCAGCAGCGGGGCCACCTCGGTCACCGCCAGCGGCGGGCGTCGACCGTTGTCGTCCTCGGGTGGCGGCTCCTCGTCGGACGTGGGACCGTCACCGATCCGGGGACAGACCACGTACGCCTGGTGGCCGGCGTTCACCTCCTCGCGCAGCCGACGCCAGGCCCGGTCCAGGTAGGCCGGCTTCTCGGCGGCCGGCACGACGTGCGAGGCGATCGGCGACCGCCCCCGGGGCAGCTGGGAGAGGGTGGAGACCTCCAGGTCGCCGTAGACGGTCATCGCCACCGTGCGCGGGATCGGGGTGGCCGTCATCACCAGCACGTGCGGCGGCTGGTCGGCCTTGGCCCGTAGGGCGTCGCGCTGCTCCACGCCGAAGCGGTGCTGCTCGTCGACGACCACCAGGCCGAGATCGGCGAAGTCGACCCCCTCGTAGAGCAGGGCGTGGGTGCCGAGCACGATGCCGGCGGCACCGCTGGCGACCTCGCCGAGCGCCCGACGTCGCGCCGCCGCGCCCAGCGAACCGGTGACCAGCTCGACCCGGGTGGCGTGCTCGGCGGAACCCAGCTCACCGGCTCTGCCGAGCGGCCCGAGCAGGTCGAGCATGCCGCGGTGGTGCTGGGCCGCCAGCACCTCGGTGGGCGCCAACAACGCAGCCTGGCCGCCCGCGTCGACCACCTGGAGCATCGCCCGCAACGCCACTACCGTCTTGCCCGAGCCCACCTCGCCCTGCAACAAGCGGTGCATCGGGTGCGGTGCGGCCAGATCCTCGGCGATCTCCACGCCCACGTCACGCTGGCCTTCCGTCAGCTCGTACGGCAGACGGGCGTCGAAGGCCTCCAGCAGGCCACCTGGGCGGGCCGGGCGGGGTCGGGCCGGCCAGTCGGCTGCCCGGTGCTTGCGCTGCACCAGGGTCAACTGGACGGCGAACGCCTCGTCCCACTTGAGCCGCCGCCGTGCCCGGTGCAGCGCCTCCTTGCTGGACGGCCGGTGGATCTCCTTCAGCGCGGTGCCCAGCCCGACCAGTTTGCGGCTGGCGCGCACGTCGGCGGGCAGCGGGTCGTCCGGCGGGGTGAACGTGTCCAGCACGACCCGTACGCACCGCGCGATCACCCAGGTCGGCAGGGCCGCGGCGGCCGGGTAGACGGGGATCAGCGCGCCGGCGAACTCCTCGATCTCGTCGCTGACCACCGCCTCACCGTCCCCACCCTCGCCGAGTAGCACGTACTCCGGGCCGTTGAGCTGTCGCTTGCCCCGGAACTCGGTGACCTTGCCGGCGAACAGCCCCCACCGACCGGGACGCAGCTCGCGCTCCCGCCAGGCCTGGTTGCCGAAGAACGTCAACGTCAGCACCCCACCTGAGCCGTCGCCGACGGTCACCTCCAGCAGATTGCCCCGCCGCTGCCGCATCGGACGCACCGCGGTGCGCTGCACCTGGGCCAGCACGGTGACCTGCTCACCGACGTCCAGCGAACGGATGTCGGTGTGCTCGCCGCGCTCGTCGTAGCGGCGCGGAAAGTGGTAGACCAGGTCACCCGCCGTGTGCAGGTCGAGGTGCGTGGCCAGCGCCTTGGCCGTCTTGTCCCCGACCAGCTTCTTCAGCGGAGTGTCCACGGTGGCTGGTTCGCTCATTCGATCCCTACCAGGAGCGGATAAAACGGCTGGCCGCCCGGGTACGCGTGCACCTCGACGAACGGCCAGCGACTCTCGACGTGGGCGCGGACGGCGTCGGTGAGCCCGGCCGGGGCGTCCAGCCCGGCCAGCAGGGTGACCATCTCGCCACCGCCGCCGAGCATCCGGTCGACCACCGCGGCGCAGGTGTCGGTGAGATCGGTGCCGATCAGGTGCACCTCCCCCTCGACCAGCGCCAGCACGTCCCCGGGCCGGCACGGGCCGGCCACTGTCAGCGCCTCCCGGCTGGCATGGCAGACCTCGGCGTAACGGCACGCGCCGGCCGCCTCGGCCATCGCGATCACGTCGTCCTCGAAGCGGCGGTCGCCGTCGCGGACCGCGAGGGCGGCGAGCGCCTGCACCGGCGAGCGGGTCGGCACCACGCTCACCTTGATGCCGTGCCGGCGGGCCTCGCGTGCCGCCGCACTGGCCACGGCCTCCGTGTTGGCGTCGTTGGGCAGCACCACCACCCGGGCCGCGCCGGTGCTGCGGACGGCGTCCAGCAACTCGCCAGTGGACGGGTTGCCCGGCACCACTGTCGCGCCCTCCGCGGTGAACAGCTCGGCGATGCCACCCCCGGTGGCGACCACCACCGCGGCCCGACCGGTCGTCAGCGGCCCGGGGGGCAGCTCCGACTGGTCGGCGAAACGGGTCACCGAGATCCGGTACGGGCGACCGGCGGCGACCCCCGCCTCGACCGCCGCGCCCACGTCGTTGACGTGCACGTGCACGTTCCAGGTGCCTTCCGGCTCCCGTCCGTCGCCGACGACGACCAGGGAGTCTCCCAACGCGTCCAGCGCCCGGCGCAACCCGTCGACCGCCTCCGCCCGGGCGTCGAGCAGGAACTGCACCTCGTACGCATACTCCTCGGAGCCGGTCTCCCGGGCGGCGGTGGCCGCCGGACGGGCGGAGCGCGGCGTCGGCGCGGGGTGGGCTGCGGTCTCGCCGGTGAGCACCGCGACCAGGGCGTCGAGCAGCACGCAGAGCCCTCGGCCGCCGGCGTCGACGACACCCGCGCGGGCCAATGCCGGCAGTTGCTCCGGGGTCCGGGCGAGCGCCTCGGTCGCGGCTCGGGCCGCAGCGCGGGCCACCGCCGGCAGGTCTTCGGTGTCGGCCTGGTCGGCTGCCGTGGCGGCCGCCGCGACCACGGTGAGCAGAGTGCCCTCGACCGGCCGGGCGACCGCCGTGTACGCGGCCGCGGTGCCGGAGCGCAGCGCGGCGGCCAACTCCCGGCCCCGCACCACCGGCGCCATGGCGACCTCGTCGGCGAACCCCCGCAGGATCTGCGAGAGGATCACCCCGGAGTTGCCCCGCGCGCCGAGCAGCGCACCCTGCGCCATCAACCGCAGCGCGTGCCCGTGTGCGGTCGGCCCGCTGTGGGGGAGAGTGTCCAGGTCCATCGCGAGTGCCTGCTGGGCCGAGGTGAGGGTGAGCACCAGGTTGGTGCCGGTGTCGCCGTCGGGCACCGGATAGACGTTGAGCTGGTCGATCTCGCCCTGGTGGCGCTTGAGCGCGGCCAACCCGCTCGCGCACCAGCGGCGGACCGTGGCGGCGTCGAGGGTGTCCAGCACGGGCAGAAGCCTACTGGCGCGCACCGACACGCGCCGGAGTCGTCCGGCGTGTCCCCCGCGTCCCGGTCCAGCGGTCACCGCACCGTGGCCAAGCCCCTCCGGTAGCCTTGCCGCCGGGCCGGCCCACTCTCGGGCGGACGGGCCCGCGACCAGGTGGGAGCCGGAGCACAACCGAGCGCCGGACCGGGCCGGTTGGCCGGGTCGGCGAGTCATCGGGTAACCTGACCAGGTTGCCCGGGCAGCACCTGCCGGCGACCCCATGAACGTATCAATCCCAGGAGTATCCCGTGGCTAGCGTGTGCGACGTCTGTGGCAAGGGACCGGGCTTCGGCCACAACGTGTCCCACTCGCACCGGCGGACCAACCGCCGCTGGAACCCGAACATCCAGTCGGTGCGTACCCCGGCCGGTGGCGGCAACACCAAGAAGTTGAAGGTCTGCACCTCGTGCATCAAGGCCGGCAAGGTCACCCGCGCCTGACGCGGTAGCACCCACTTTCTCGTACGGCTCAGCCGGCGGACCCTGAGGTCCGCCGGCTCTGTCGTGTCCGCAACCGATTCACGGTTGCCGAGAAACTGCAGGTCAGAGGGTACGGCCGAAGGAGACGCAGCCCTCCGCGTCCTTGTAGAAGCCGAAGTTCGGAATCCGCTCGTATCCAGCGGAGCGGTACATGGCAATCGCCTCGGGCTGCTTGTCCCCGCACTCCAGGACCACCCGCTTGCGGCCCTGCTCACGAGCCGAGCGCTCAACGGCGGCCAGGACCGTACGGGCCACGCCCCGGCCCCGCGCCGCTGGCGCCGTGTACATCCGCTTCAGCTCCGCGGTGTCCGCGCCGTGGCTGCGCCAGCCACCGCAGCCGACCGGCTCACCCGCCAGGTAGGCGACCAGGAACGCGCCGTCCGGCGGCTCGAACTCGGTGGCGTCCACCGGGGTGTCGTCGCCGGTGCCGCCGTAGCGGGCACCGAGGTCCGCCAGTGCGGCTTGGATCAACTGCTGCGCCACCGGTGCGTCGAACCGCACCGCCCGGATCTCGATCTCACTCACGGTATCCAGGGTACGGCGGGCACCGGACCCCTAACGGAAGTGGTCCCAGCCGGTCGGGCCGTCGTAGGACGTGCCGTCGACCGTCACACCGGCACCGTGCGTGACCACGCCGATCGGCCGCCACTCCGGCGGTAGCGCCACCGCCGGGGGGAAGGTCGCGGCCAGCGCGTGGTCCTCACCGCCGGTCAGGATCCAGGTGTACGGGTCGACGCCGAGCGCCTGCGCGGCGTCGGCCATCTGCCGGGGCACCTCGAACGCGTCCCGGCGTACGTCGATGGCCACCCCGCTCGCCGTCGACACGTGCCCGAGGTCGGCGAGCAGCCCGTCCGACACGTCGATCATCGAGGTGGCGCCGAGTTTGGCGGCCTGCGGACCGGCCGGGTAGGGCACCTGCGGCCGCCGGTACGCCTCGACCAGCACCCGGGGCGTCCGGAAGCCCCGGGTGAGCACGGTCAGCCCGGCCGCCGCATACCCGGTGCGCCCGGCCAGGGCGAGCACGTCCCCGGGACGGGCACCGGAACGCAGCACCGGAGGACGCCCCTCCAGGTCGCCGAGAGCGGTGACCGCGACGGTCAGCGTGGGGCTGGAGGACATGTCCCCGCCGACGACGCTCGCGCCGACCGACGACGCTTCCGCGGACAGCCCGTCGGCCAACTCCTCCGCCCACCCGGTCTCCAGATCCGCCGGCATGCACAGGGCGACCAGCAGGGCCGTCGGCGTCGCGCCCATGGCCGCGATGTCCGCCAGGTTGGCCGCCGCCGCCTTGTGCCCCACGTCGAGGGCCGAGCACCAGTCCCGCCGGAAGTGTCGCCCATCGACGAGCACGTCGGTGGAAGCAGCGACCCGACCGTCCGGCGCGGACACCACCGCCGCGTCGTCACCTGGGCCGAGCACTGTCGTCGGCCCGTACGACAGTCGAGCGGTGATCTTCCCGATCAGCCCGAACTCCCCGATCCCGGACACGCTGACGCCACCACCGGCGTTCCGCCCGTGCCGCCCGGCCCCGCCCTGCTCGCTCACCGCTGCTCCTTGACCACCGATAGGGATCAGACCTGGTCCGTAAGGTACTTTCACCCTTCGGGCCGCTCCCGGGCGGCGACGGACGGAGGTCTAGTCGTGGTACAGGCGTACATCCTCATCCAGACCGAGGTCGGCCGCGCACGTGACGTGGCGGGTCTCATCGCGGACATCCCCGGCGTCGTACGGGTCGACGCCGTGACCGGGCCGTACGACGTGGTCGTCCTCACCGAGGCGAACACCGTCGACGAGCTCGGCAAACTCATCGTCAGCAAGGTGCAGATGGTGCCCGGCATCACCCGCACCCTCACGTGTTCGGTGGTGCGGCTGTAAGTGGACGAGATGACGACCTCCTCCTCCGCTCTGGACGACGACGGCACGCGCGAGGCAGCCGACGGGACGCGTGGGCCGGCTGACGGTAACCGCGAACCGGCCGACACGACCGCCGCCGCGCCGGCCGGTCGGGACCGGACCATCCGCGGCGCCGCCCTGCTGGCCACGTTGATCGCGCTGCCCATCACGTTGCTGGTGGCCGTGCTGGCCTTCACCAAGCTCGCCCCGGACACGCCAGCCGCCGCGCCGAGCCCGTCCGCCAGCAGCGCCCGGGTGCAGTCCACCACTCCGGTGCAGATGGCCGCCCCGGCGCTGGCCGCCCGCCCGGCCACCGTCTGCCGGGCTCTGCTCTCCCAGCTTCCGGCGAGCATTCGCGATCTGGCCCAGCGGCCGGTGACCGCCGGCCCCGAGCAGAACGCCGCGTACGGCGACCCGGCGCTCACCGTGGCCTGCGGCGGCACCGAGCCGACGTTCCCCAGCACCGACGAGGTCTGGACGGTCAACCGGGTCTGCTGGCACCTGGCCGAGCAGGCCGACGCGGCAGTGCTCAGCACCGTCGACCGGGAAACACTGATCACCGTGCGGGTTCCACGCTCGTACGAGCAGCCGTTGCAGTGGGTGCCGGCCATCTCCAGCACGATCGTGGCGACAGTGCCGTCCGGCGGCGCCATCCCGTCCGGCTGCCAACGCTGACGCTGAGCGGGCCCCGCACCGGCTGACGTACGCGGGCGGCGCCGGCTGGCTCAGTGCAGGCCGACGCCGCGCCGCTGGGCGGTACGGATCAGTCGGTTGACCAGCTTCGGGTATTCCAGGCCCGCAGCAGCCCACATCCGCGGAAACATCGACGTCGGGGTGAACCCGGGCATCGTGTTGATCTCGTTGAGGTAGACGTCCAGCTCGGGCGTGACGAAGAAGTCCGCCCGGGCCAGGCCGGCGCAGTCCAGCGCGGTGAACGCGCGGACGGCGTACTCCTGCACCTGACGGGTCACCCGCTCCGGCAGGTTGGCCGGGATGTCGTACTCACACGAGTCGTCGAGGTACTTCGCCTCGAAGTCGTAGAAGTCGTGGTCGGCGACGACCCGCACCTCGGCCAGCACGGACGCCTCCGGCGCGCCGCCGGCCTCGCCCTCCAGCACGCCGCACTCGATCTCGCGGCCGATGATCGCAGCCTCGATGATGACCTTCGGGTCGAACTTGCGGGCGGCGGCGACCGCGTCGTCCAGCTGCGCCCAGTCGCTGACCTTGCTGACGCCGAAGGACGAGCCGGCCCGGGACGGCTTGACGAAGACCGGCAGGCCCAGCCGCTCCTTGTCCTGCTCGCTGAGGGTCATCCCGTTGCGCAGCACCGCGTACGTGCCGACCGGGATGCCCTCGACGGCACAGAGCTTCTTGGTGAACTCCTTGTCCATCGCGGCGGCGGAGGCGAACACGTTCGCCCCGACGTAGGGGATGCCGGCCATCTCCAGCATTCCCTGGATGGTGCCGTCCTCGCCGTACGCGCCGTGCAGCACCGGGAAGACCACGTCCACGTCGGCCAGCACCCGAGGACCCTCGGTGGGGTCGAGCACCATCAGCCCGTTGCCGGTGGGGTCGGCGCGCAGCACGATGTCGTCGCCGGAATCGGCGGTGATCTCCGGCAGCTGGCGGGCGTTGATCGCGAGCTGGGCGGGATCTCCGTTGGTCAGCACCCACTGGCCGGCCCGGGTGATGCCGACGGGCACCACCTCGAACTCGTCCGGGTCGAGCGCGCCGAACACGCTGCCGGCGCTGACGCAGGAGATGCCGTGCTCCGGGCTGCGGCCGCCGAACACGATCGCCACGCGGGTCTTGCCTGGGGTGGTCACTCCGGTCACCTCTTCGTACGCGACTGCGGCTGGTCGTGCTCGCCGGTGGCGCTCACCCGGTTGACCTTACTGTGCGTGGCGGCAGGGCGAGGCGATACCCGGCGAGCCGCAGCACGACACGGCAATCGGTCAACAAGAGGTATACGGTGCGTGACGGTGCAGTAGTTGTCCCGCAGGCCGGTGACCTGGGCCTATTCAGTCTCGGGAGTGCCGGCGACCGACGGCTATCACCTTGACCCGCTGTCGGCCGGCCCGCACCATGCCCAGCGCCATGAACGCTCCGGCGATACGGTCGGCCGCCTCACGACTGCTGGCGCCGACCACCTGGCGGCGCCGCTCCGGCGCGACCCGCTCGTTGCGCTCGATGCCCTCGACCGGGCGTACGTCGGTGAGCACCACGAGAAAGCGGGTCATCGAAAGCCGCCCGCGGCGCACACGGCGGGGGGCTGCGGGCAGGTTCCCACGTCGTCTCCTTCCGGCGGGCCGGGATGGAGGGGCGGCACGCGACGATCGGGTACGGGGGAGAAACCCGATCGCCGCGCGCCCCATCCCCTCCGGTCGCTCACCACCACCGTCGCCACGACAACCGGCGGTGAGGACGCGATAACAGATTGACACGTGTACAGCCGTGAATGCAACTCTCATCGACGTTCTCTCATGCAGACGTTCCCGCAAATGTGTGCGACCATCGATGTATGGCTCCGAAGACCGCCCGCGCCCGCCGGCTCGGCATCGCCCTGCGCCAACACCGGGAAGCCGCCGGGCTGACGCTGGAGACCGCGGCGGATGAGATCAACAGCACCCGCAGCACCCTCTCCCGGTACGAGAACGCCCAGACCCTGATCACCCCAGCCACCGTGCGCGCCCTGCTCACGTCGTACGGGGTGAGTGCCGAGGAGGTGGCCGCAGCGGTGCTACTCGCCAAAGACGCCCGCAAGCCAGGTTGGTGGGTGTCGTACTCGTACCTGCTGGATCCACGCACCATCGACTTCATCGCGTTGGAGGCCGAGGCGACCGCCATCGCCAACTTCGAGCCCTCGGTGGTGCCCGGCCTGCTGCAGACCGCGGACTACGTCCGTGGCGTGATGCGCGGCGGGCCGCACACCCTCGGCGACGACCTGGTGGAACAGCGGGTCAAGATCCGCCTCGACCGGCAACAGCGCCTCACCGCCGACAACCCACCCATCTTCGACGCGATCATCGACGAGGGCGCGTTGCTACGCCCGGTCGGCGACCAGTCGGTGATGGACGGGCAACTGCGACACCTGGTCAAGATGGCCGAGCTGCCGAACATCAGCGTCCAGGTGATCCCCCTGTCGGCCGGTTACCACCGGGGCACGCGGGGCTCACTGCACATCCTCGAATTCGCCGACCCGGAGGATCCGATCATCGCCTCGGTGGAGACCGTGGCAGGTCAGATGATCCTCGACCGGGCCGGCGAGACGCGTACCTGCACCAAGATCATGGAGCATCTCCGAAGCGTGGCGCTCAGCCCGGCGGACAGCCGCGAGATGCTCCTGTCAGCCCTGAAGGGACGGTAGGACCGATGACACCGACAATCACAGCGGCCTTGGCCGCGGCGGCGTGGCGCAAGAGCAGCCGCAGCGGCGATGAGGGCGCCTGCGTCGAGGTTGCCGCGCTGCCACGGCTGGTGGCCGTCCGCGACTCCAAGGATCCGGCCGGACCGGCCCTGCTGTTCGCAACGGCCGCGTGGGCGGCCTTCGCCCAGGCGCCACCGCGCCCCTGACCAGACCCCCACACGGCTCACCGACCGGACACCTCACCTGCGACCGCCCGCCGCGCCGCCTGTCAGGGCGCGCGGCGGGCCGGGACGCGACCGACTCAGACGCCAGACCGGGACCACGCCCCCGGGGCGGTGGCACCAACGACAAGGCAGGCCGCTGGCGCGCCAGATGTGGGCAGGCTCAGGCGACCAGCGGGCGAGGCTCCGGGGCCGCGCGCAGCCTCTCCAGAGCGGCGATCGCCACACCCCGGGCACCGGCCATGTCCCGGTCCGGCACCAGCGCGAAGGTGGCCACGGCCGCCTGCTCCTCGCGCAGCACCGTGTGCTCGCGGACCGTCGCCAGGAACCAGTCACGGAACTCCGGTGCCGCCTCGACCACCCCACCACCGACGAAGTACGCGTGCGGGTCGGTGAAGTTCGCCGCCACTGTGAACAACCGCCCCAGCGCCATCGCCTGCTGGGTGAACAGATCCCGCGCGAGGGCGTCTCCCCGTTCGCCGTACCCGCGCACCAGCTTCGCCGCCCGAGCCACCGGTTCGGCGGCGAGCGGGTGGTCCGGGTACCGGGTCAGCCAGTACGGCAGCAGGTTGCGCTCGATGCCGGTCAGCGAGGCGACGCTCTCGACGTCACCGGTGAAGCCGCAGGCACAGGTGGGCTCCGGCTGGCCCGGACCGAGCAGTCCGGTCAGCGGGACGTGCACGTGGCCGAGTTCCCCGGCCATGCCGGCCGCACCGGCGATCACCCGACCACTCTCCACCACGCCGCCACCGAGGCCGGTGCCGACAATCGCGGAGACCGACGATCGGGTCATCGCCTCGGCGCCGAAGTGCACGTGGTGGGCGTAGAGCGCCGCCGCGTTGCCGTCGTTGTGGTAGATCACCGGCAGGCCGAGCCGTCGTTCCAGCGCTCCGCGCACGTCGAAGCCCCGCCAGGCCGGCTGGGAGAAGTTGGTGGAACCCCGGGACGAGATGACCCCGTCGGCGCTGGCCGGGCCGGGAGTGTCCAACCCGACCGCCTGGACCAGTTCGCGCGGCACCCCGGTCTGCGCCAGGGCCCCGTCCAGCGCCCGGGCCAGCGCCTCGATCGCCGCGTCCGGGCCGGCCTGCACCTCGCTGGGGATCTCCAGCAGCCCGTCCACCAGGAACCGACCGTCCACCGTCAGCACTGTGGCGTTGTTGCTCGTGCCGCCGTTGTCCAACCCGACGACCACCGGCACCCCTGCGCTGCCCACCGAAACCGCCTCCCGCCGTCATGAGTGTGAGCCGAGGCTAGTGCCAAGCCCCCTCCCCCGCCACGCCCGGCCACCCCGCCCAGCCTCTTCCCGTCGATCATGGAGTTGTGGCGGGGAAGGAATAACGTGATGTGGCACAAACTGGACACCACAACTCCATGATCGACCGGTTCAACCCGGGCCCGGAGGGGGTTAGGTTGGGCGTTGGGCTACGACCGCTGTGGCGTCCAGGTCCTCGTCGTGGCGCACGGCGGGGATCAGGCCGGCCGCGCTGAACGCGTCGCAGAGCATCGACACCTGGGTGGTGCCGGCCTCGACCACCAGGTGTCCGCCGGGAGTCAGCCATCCGGCCGCGTCGACGCCCACCCGACGCAGCACGGAGAGCCCGTCCGGCCCGCCGTCGAGCGCCACCGGGGCCTCGTGCAGCCGCGCCTCCGGAGGCATCAGCGCCACCGCGTCGGTCGGCACGTACGGGGCGTTGCAGACGACGAGGTCCAGCCGGCCCCGCCACTGCGGGGGCAGCGGCGCGAAGAGGTCGCCCTCGTACACCTCGATGTCCAGCCCGTCGACGTTGCGCCGCGCACACGCCACGGCCGCTGGGTCGATGTCGGCGGCGGCCAGCCAGCGTGGCGTGAGTCGGTGCGCCAGCGCGACGGTGGTGGCCCCGGACCCGCAGCAGAGGTCGACGACGGCCGGGGCCGGGCCGGTGACCTCGGCCGCCACCTGGACCAGCAGGGCGGTCCGGGCCCGCGGCACGAAGACGCCGGCGTCGACGGCGATCCGCAGGCCGGCGAACTCGGCCCACCCGAGCAGGTACTCCAGCGGTTCACCGGCCACCCGACGGTCGGACAGGTCGGCCAACGTGGCCGGGGAGTCGGCGGCGGCCAGCAACAACTCGGCCTCGTCCTCGGCGTAGACGCAGCCGGCGGCGCGCAGCCGGCCCACGAGGGTGGCCCGGTCGGTCGGGGACGGTGATGCCATCGGCAACCTCAGACCGGCCCGGCCGCGTCCAGCGCGGCGGCGATGTCGGCCACCAGGTCCGCGGTGTCCTCGGCCCCGCAGGAGAGCCGGACGAAGCCCGGTGCGGTGTCGTCGCCCCACTGCTCCCGGCGGTCCGCCGTGGTGTGCAGGCCACCGAAGGAGGTCGCCGCCGCCACCAGCCGGGCAGCCTCGATGAACCGGCCCACCCGTTCGGCGCTGCCCAGGTCGAACGACAGCACCCCCGGTATCCGGCGCATCTGGGTCGAGGCCACCGGGTACGCCGGGTCGTCCGGCCGCCCCGGCCAGCGCAGGCCCGTCACATCCGGACGGCCGGCGAGCAGGTCGACGACCGCAGCGGCGTTCGCACTCTGTCGGGCCAGCCGAAGGTCGAGAGTGGCCAGCGACCGGTGTGCCAGCCAGGCGTCGAACGCCCCCGGAACCGAACCGGTGGTCGTCCGCCAGGTCGTCACCGCGGCGATCAACTCGGTGGACCGGCTGACCAGGTAACCCAGCAGCAGGTCGGAGTGGCCGGTGAGCGCCTTCGTACCGGAGGCGACCACCAGGTCGGCGCCGAGGTCGAGCGGGCGCTGACCGAGCGGGGTGGCCGTGGTGTTGTCCACCGCGAGCAGCGCGCCGGCGGCGTGCGCCCTCTCGGCCAGGGCCGCCACGTCGACCACGTCGAGGCCCGGGTTGGCCGGCGTCTCCACCAGCACCAGCCGGACACCCTCGAACGACGGGTACGGCCCGACGGTCGGCACGAAGAGCACCCGGACGCCGATCGCCTCCAGCACGTCGGTGGCGAACGCCCGGACCGGGAAGTAGCCGTCGGTGGGCAGCACCACGGTGTCCCCGGGGCGCAGCAGGGTCAGCAGCAGGCCGGTGATGGCCGCCTGACCGGTGGCGAAGACGCGGCACTCACCGCCCTCCAACTCGCCCACGGCGGCCTCCAGCAGCCGCCGGGTCGGGTTGTCCGGGCGACCGTAGCCGTTCGGCGACGCGCCAGGGCCCTGGAACGGGTCGAGGTGGTACGGCGCGGCGAAGACCGGCCCCGGCAGGAACGGGTCTCCTGGTTTCGCCTCCGGCAGGCCGGCGCGTACGCAGCGGGTGCCGTCTCCCCACTCGCTCATCGGATCCTCACTCGTACGACTCGGGCTTGGCGGTGCGGCTCATCAGGGTCTCCACGGCGAGGCGCGGATCCATCCCCTCGTGGCAGATCCGCTCGACGTGCTCGGTGATCGGCATCTCCACGCCGTGCGCGCGGGCCAGGTCACGGATCGCCAGGCAGCTCTTCACGCCCTCGGCGGTCTGCCGGGTGGCGGTCTGGGCCTGCTCCAGCGTCTCGCCCCGGCCCAGGTGCTCCCCGAAGGTGCGGTTGCGGGCCAGCGGAGAGGAGCAGGAGGCGACCAGGTCACCCATGCCCGCGAGACCAGCGAAGGTGATCGGGTCCGCGCCGAGCGCCACGCCCAGCCGGGCCGTCTCGGCCAGCCCTCGGGTCATCAGCATGGCCCGGGTGTTGTCGCCGAAACCCATCGCGGTGGCGATGCCGTACGACAGGGCGATCACGTTCTTGACCGCCCCGCCGAGCTCACAGCCGATCACGTCGTCGTTGGTGTACGGGCGCAGGTACGGCGTCCGGATCGACGCCTGCACGAGCGCCGTACGGTGACCGTTCGTTCCGGCGACCACTGTCGCGGCGGGCTGCTCGGCGGCGATCTCCGGGGCCAGGTTCGGACCGGACACCACGACCACCCGGTCGGCGGCGACCCCCGCGGTCTCCACGATGACCTCGCTCATCCGCTTGGTGGTGCCCAGCTCGATGCCCTTCATCAGCGACACCAGGGTGGAGTCCGGGTGCAGGTGCCCGGCCCACTCGGCGAGGTTGCCCCGCAGGGTCTGCGACGGCACCGCAAGGACCACCACCTCGGCGCCGGTGATCGCCTCGGCGGCGTCGGCGGTGGCGGTGACCCGGGCTGGCAGCAGCAGGTCCGGTAGGTACTCCGGGTTGCGGCGCTCGGCCCGGATGCTCTCGGCGACCGGCGCACGACGGGCCCACACGGTCACGTCACGGCCCGCGTCGGCCAGGATCTTGGCGAAGGCGGTGCCCCAGGAACCGGCGCCGAGCACCGCGACGTGCCCGCTCATTCCGCCGCTCCGTTTCGCTGCACGGCGGCCCGGACCGCACCACTGCTTCGCTCGCTCATGCCGCTTCGCCCTGCTGCTCACGGCCGGCGGAGGGCCGGACGGGTCGTTCCCACAGCGGCGGCGGCGTGCCGCCACGGATCTCGGCGAGCATGTCCCGCAGCCGCAACATGATGGTGTCCGTCATCTCTTCGAGGGTGGCCCGCGACGGTTGGGCGTCCGCCCACCGGCTCAGGTCGATCGGTTCCCCGGCGACGACGGTCACCGGGATCCGGGGGCGCAGGCTCACCCGGCTGGTCCGTGGATCGAAGATCTGCTCCGGCCCCCACATCACCACCGGTACGACGGGCGCGCCGGTGGCCAGGGCCAGCCGGGCCGCGCCGGTCTTGGCCTTCATCGGCCACAGCTCCGGCTGCCGGGTGGTGGTGCCCTCCGGGTAGATCACCACGGCACCGCCCTTGTCGAGCGCGCCGACCAACGCGTCCAGCGAGCGGACCGCGTCGACGCTGCCCCGCTCGACCGGGATCTGCAGGCACCGGTGCAGGATCCAGCCGACCACCGGCACCCGGAACACGCTGGCCTTGCCCAGGTACTGCGGCCAGCGCCCGGAGTCGTAGATGAAGTGCGCGGAGACCAGCGGGTCGGCGTGCGAGAGGTGGTTCGCCACGATGATCACGCCACCGTCGCCGCTGAGGTGTTCCTGGCCACTCCAGGTCCGGCGGGTCCACACGGTCATCACGGGCTTGACCAGCCCCACGGCGAACCGTTGCCAGAACCCCAGCCTTCGCCGTGCCACTGTGCCTCCTCGTCGCGCCCCAACCCCGCCGCGAAACCCCGCCCGCGACACCCGCAGCGGAAATCATGCCTGCTCGCCCCCGGTACGGCCAGCGAGGGTCCCGTCGTCCGGCTGGCAGGATTGCGGACGTGAGTCAGGCGAGGTGGGCCGTGGTGGTGCCGGTGAAGCGTCTGGGCGCGGCCAAGAGCCGGCTGCGGGGCGCGCTGTCCGGCGTACCCCATGAGGAGCTGGCGCTGGCCCTGGCGGCCGACACCCTCCGCGCGGTGCTGGCCTGCCCGGCGGTCGCCGAGGCCGTGGTGGTCACCGACGACGCCCAGGTGACGGCGGCAGCACGGGCGGCGGGCACCTGGGGAACGGGCCTTCGTGGTGGACTGGGTCCGGTCAGTGCTCGGCGGTGCGCCGGGTGCCGCTGTAGTACTCGAACAGCAACCCGCAGGCGGCGAAGACGACCGCCACCAGGCCGGCGCCGATCAGCCAGTACTGCCAGAACACCATGCCGAGCGCGGCGATCGCGGCGGCCAGCGCCAGGCCGAACGGCCAGTAGCTACCCGGGCTGAAGAAGCCGACCTCGCCGGCACCGTCGGCGATCTCGGCGTCCGGACGGTCCTCCGGACGCAGGTCGATCCGGCGCGAGACGAACCAGAAGAAGCCACCGCACATCGAGCAGAGCAGGAACGACAGCAGCAGGGCGACGGTTCCGACCCACTCGATGCCGCCCGACTCACCGTTGGTCCAGGCGCCGTAGAGGATGGTGGCACCGAAGAGGAACACGGCGATGATCAGGAAGATACGCCACTCGGTCTTCATGCGGCTGCCTCAGCTTCCCGTACGGGCCGGAACGTCGTCCGGGTTGAAGTTGTCCTGCGTCCGCCGGGTGTCGAACGGCCGCGTGGTCTCCGCGTACGGCTCCTCACCGATCTCGGTGAGCGCCTCCTGGGTGGACTTGCCGGCCTGCTTGGCCGCCAGGAACTGGTCGTACTTCTCCGGCGAGACCACCCGCAGCTCGAAGTTCATGAAGGCGTGGTAGCTGCCGCACAGTTCGGCGCAGCGCCCGACGTAGGCACCCTCGGCGTCCAGGCTGGAGACCTCGAACACGTTGCGGATCTTGCCCGGCATGACGTCGCGCTTGAACAGCAGCTCCGGCACCCAGAACGAGTGGATGACGTCGCGGCTCGTCTCCTCGAACCGGATGGACCGGTTGGTCGGGAGAACCAGCACCGGGATGACCTCGCTGGTGCCGAGCGTCGACGCGGTGGTCTTGGCGTCCGGGCCCTGGCCGTCGCGGTAGTTGAACTGCCAGTTCCACTTGAAGGCGACGACCTCGACAGTGACGTCCGGGTTCTTCGACAGCTTGTCGACGTCCGTCTGCACGATCGCCGTGTAGTAGAAGAGCACGGAGACGATCAGGATCGGCGCGATGGTGTACAGGAACTCCATCGGCAGGTTGTAGCGGGTCTGCACCGGCAGCGCGTTGCCACGCTTGCGGTAGCGCACGACACACCAGAAGATCAGGCCCCACACGAAGACGCCGACCGCGAGCGCGGCGATGCAAGAGGCGATCCACAGGTCGTACATCCGCTTCGACTCCGGCGAGATGCCGCCCTGCGGCCAGCCGAAGCCGTGGAAGGTCTGCCCCACGTCACAGCCAGTGAGCAGAACCAGCAGCGCCACGCCACCGAGACCGAGCCCGGCCAACCGACCAGCACCACGCCCCCGGCGTCCACCAACCCCCGGGGAAGCGCTGTGCCGTACGGCCGACGGCCGTACCTCCGAACTCCTTGCGACCACCTGGTCCTGCCTCCCTAGCGCGCCGCGGTGCGTCTTTCCTCAGCACCGACGGCAAAGGCGTCACCGACGGTCGCAGATTACTCGACCATGACGGACTCGGCCGTGGTGGGGTCACTGTCCGCCCCCATCGGGGGGATCCCGGCCATACCGCCGCGATAGCGTTGCTACCTGTGAGCGCGAGGAGTGAGCCGGGGTTGCGAGCCCCGCAGCCGCGAACGAAGGCGGCTCTGTGAGCGCGAGGAGTGAGCCGGGGATGCGAACCCCGGTCTACCTGGACGCGGCGTCCGCCGCGCCGATGCATCCGGTGGCGCGGCAGGCGTTGCTGGCCGCGTTCGACGACGGCTGGGCCGACCCGGGCAAGCTCTACACGCAGGCCCGGCGGGCCCGGCAGCTGCTCGACGCCGCGCGCGAGGCCACCGCGCTGACGCTCGGTGTCCGCGCCGACGAGGTGTCCTTCACCCCCAGTGGTACGACCGCAGCCCACGGCGCGGTGCTCGGGGCCCTGGCGGGGCGGCGGCGGGTCGGGTCGACGCTTGTGCACTCGGCGATCGAGCACTCGGCGGTGCTGCACGCGGCGGAGCGGCACGTCGCAGCGGGTGGTACGGCAGTGGGCGTGCCGGTCGACCGGTCGGGCCGGTTGGATCTGAGCGCGTGGTCGGCGGCTGTGCGCGAACCCGGAGTCGCGTTGGCCTCCCTGATCACTGCCAGTCACGAGGTGGGGACCGTGCAACCGGTCGCCGAGGCGGCGGCCACCTGTGCGGAGGTGGGGGTGCCGCTGTACGTGGACGCCGCCCAGTCGGTCGCCCGGGTGCCCCTGCCCGCCGGCTGGTCGGTGCTCAGCGCGAGCGCCCACAAGTGGGGCGGTCCACCCGGGGTGGGAGTGCTGGCGGTTCGTAAGGGCACCCGTTGGGAGTCACCCTGGCCGGCCGACGAGCGGGAGGGTGGGCGTACCCCCGGGGTGGTGAATCTGCCCGCGGTGGTGGCTGCGGCGGCGAGCCTGCGGGCGGCGGCGGCCGACGCGGTGGCCGAGGCGGCCCGGCTGGCTCCGCTGGTGGACCGGATCCGGGCGCGGGTCGCGGCGGAGGTGCCCGACGTGGAGGTGGTCGGCGATCCGGTGCTCCGGCTGCCGCATCTGGTCACCTTCTCGTGCCTGTACGTCGACGGTGAGACGTTGCTGCATGCGCTGGACCGGCGGGGGTTCGCCGTGTCGTCCGGTTCGTCCTGCACCTCGTCCACGTTGCGTCCGTCGCACGTGCTGGAGGCGATGGGGGTGCTCTCGCACGGGAACGTGCGGGTCAGCCTGCACCGGGAGACGACCGAGGCGGACGTCGAGCGGTTCCTCGCTGAGCTGCCGACGATCGTGGCCGAGTTGCGTGCCGACGCTGGGGTGGTGGGGTTGTGACGATGCCAGACCAGGTCATCGACTGCCGGGGGCAGCGCTGCCCGCTGCCCGTGATCGCGGCCGCCCGGCGGTTGCCGCAGGTGCCGGTGGGAACGGTGGTCCGGGTGCTCGCCGACGACCCGGCGGCGGCTGTCGACATCCCCGCGTGGTGCCGGATGCGTGGGCAGGAGTTCCTGGGCGCGGTCAGCGGCCCCGACGGCCCCGCCTACGACGTCCGCCGCTCCCACTGAAGCCCACGCGTCCGGCCAGACGCGTCGATCATGGAGTTGTGGTGGGGACAAAAGGGCGCATAAGGCACCAACCCGCCACCACAACTTCATGATCGGCGCCGACCGGCGCGGTGGTCGCCGAGCTAGGGCAGGAGGTGGGCGCGAACCTCGTCGGCCGCGGTGTCGCCGTACGACTCGGCGAGCCGCTTGACGAACAGGTCGGGGCGGACGTCGTACTCCTGGGTTCCGACGGTCTCCAGGACCAGCGTGGCCAGCAGCGAGCCGACCTGGGCAGCCCGCTCCAGACCGACGCCCCAGGAGAGCGCGGTGAAGAACCCGGCCCGGAAGGCGTCGCCGACACCCGTCGGGTCGACCGCCCGGATCTCCCGCGCGATCGGTACGTGGATCGGGTCGATATCCCGGCCGGCGATCTCCACACCGTGCTTGCCCAGCGTGGTGACCCGCACCTTGACCAGGTCCAGCAGTTGGTCGTCGCTCAGCTTCGCCTTGCTCTGCAGCAGCGACTTCTCGTAGTCGTTGGTCATCAGGTACTCGGCGCCCTCGATCAGCGCCACCACGTCCTCGCCGCCCATCCGGGCGAGTTGCTGCGACGGGTCGGCGGCGAACGCGTACCCGCGGGTGCGGCACTCGGCCGAGTGCCGCAGCATCGCCTCGGGGTCGTTGGCGCTGACCAGCACCAGGTCCAGGCCGCCGAGCCGGTCGGCGACCGGGGCCAGCTCGATGTTGCGCGCCTCGCTCATCGCGCCGGCGTAGAACGACGCGATCTGGCACATGTCCGTGTCGGTGGTGCAGACGAACCGGGCGGTGTGCGCCACCTCGCTGATGTGCACCGAGTCGCAGTCCACGCCGTGGCGCTCCAGCCAGGAGCGGTAGTCGGCGAAGTCGGCGCCCACCGCGCCGAGTAGCACCGGGCGCAACCCGAGCTGGCCCATGCCGAAGCAGATGTTCGCCGCCACGCCACCGCGGCGGAGCACCAGGTCGTCCACCAGGAAGGAGAGGGACACCTTGTGCAGCTGATCGGCGATGAGCTGGTCGGCGAAGCGACCGGGGAAGCTCATCAGGTGATCGGTGGCGATCGAGCCGGTGACGGCGATCTTCATGTCAACCCTCAGGGTCGGGAGCAGGGCGCGGTCAGCCTACCGGCCCGGCAACCCGACGGTGACCGGTCGGTCGGACAACGGCCACCCGCTCGTCACGAGCACGTCGGGCCCGTTACGACGAAGGGGCCGCCCCGAAGGACGGCCCCGTCATCGCTGATGCGTGGTGTGTGACTCAGTTGAACGAGTCACCGCAGGCGCAGGAGTTGCCCGCGTTGGGGTTGTCGATGGTGAAGCCCTGGGCGTCGATCCGGTCGGCGAAGTCGATCGTCGCGCCGGAAAGGTACGGGGCGCTCATCCGGTCGACGACGACCTCGACACCACCGAAATCGGTGACGACGTCACCGTCGAGGGAACGCTCGTCGAAGAAGAGCTGGTACCGCAGGCCGGAGCAGCCGCCCGGCTGCACGGCGACGCGGAGCCGCAGGTCGTCGCGGCCCTCCTGCTCGATCAGGGCCTTGACCTTCTGCGCCGCGACGTCGGTGAGGACGACGGAAGTAGGGGCCTGGGCCTCGGTCGACTCGGTCTGCGCTGGCGTGGTCACGTGGAAGTCTCCCTGCGCGGTTTGGGTCCGGACGCACTGGCCAACGCCGCGCGCCGTCCAGTGATTCCCGGTTGTGGTCCTCAGCCGATCGTACGCCGCCCCGGGCGGGCGCACCCGGGTGGCGTGACGCCCGCCGCAGGTAGGCCCGGTGGCCGGAGCGCTCAGCGGCTCCACTGCCGGGCCAGCCGGGCGCCCAGGTCGCGTAAACCCTCGGCGGGTCGGCTCAGCGCGGCGTCGAGCCCGCCGCCCTCCTCGCCGCCGAAGTGCTCCACCAGGCTGTACGCGTCGGTGACCCCCGCCGAGGCGGCCTCCCGCCGGCCGGTGCTCACCTGCCCGGCGACCACCACGCACGGGACACCCCGGTCACGGGCCGCCCCGGCGACCCCGGCGACCACCTTGCCGCGCAGCGACTGGTGGTCGAACGACCCCTCACCGGTGATCACCAGGTCCGCGGTGTCCAGCGCGTCGTCCAGCCGGGTGGCCCTGGTGACCAGGCCGATGCCCGACTCGCAACCGCCGCCCAGGGCGAGCAGCGCCGCACCGATGCCACCGGCGGCGCCGCCCCCGGGCACCGTGCCGAGCCCTGCCGGGCAGCCGGGCAGGTCCCGCTCCAGCACCGCCGCGAAGCGCTCCAACGCGGCGTCGAGCAGCAGTACGTCAGCACGGTCGGCGCCCTTCTGCGGGCCGAACACGTTGCTCGCGCCGTGCAGGCCGAGCAGGGGGTTGTCCACGTCGGTGGCCGCGACGAGCCGGACGCCACGCAGCCGGGGTACGCCGTCCACCGCGTCGACAGCGGCGAGCGCCGCCCCGCCGTACGGGAGCGAGGCGCCACCCGGGTCAAGCGGTGTGACGCCCAGCGCGGCGAGCATCCCGGCCCCGGCGTCGTTGGTGCCCGAGCCGCCCAGCCCGATCACCACCGTCCGGGCGCCGCTCTCCACCGCTGCGGCCACCAACAGCCCCAGCCCGTACGAGGTGGTGGTCTTCGGGTCGCGCTCGGCCGAAGAGAGCAGATGCAGGCCGCACGCCTGGGCGCTCTCCAGGTAGGCGGTCGTACCGTCGGTGGTGAGCAGGATCTCACCGGCCGCCGGCCGGCCCAGCGGGTCGACCGTCGGGACCGGCACCCGCCGGCCGCCGAGGGCTTCGGCGAGCACCTCCACGAAGCCCGGCCCACCGTCGGCGAGCGGCCGGATCAGCAGCTCGTCGCCCTGGGCTACGGACCGCCAACCGTCGGCTACCGCAGCGGCCACCTCCGGTGCGGACAGGGTGCCGGCGAACTTGTCCGGGCAGAGCAGCACGCGCATGCCGAGCAGTGTGGCAGCCCACACCGAGGGAAGCTGCGGCGCGCTCGCGCTGTGGGACCATGGCTACGTGACTTCGACCTGGGTGGAACCCTCCAACACGGCGACGGCTCTGCTGCTGCTCGGCCGGGGCAGCGACCCCGACACCGAGCGTGGCGTCGAGTGTCCGGGCGACCTGCCGGCGCCCAGCGACCCTGATCTGGTGGCTCGCGCCACGGCCGCGAAGGCGAAGCTGGGCAGCAAGGTCTTCGTGCTGGGGCATCACTACCAGCGCGACGAGGTGATCCAGTTCGCCGACGTGACCGGCGACTCGTTCAAGTTGGCCCGGGAGGCCGCCGCCCGTCCGGATGCGGAGTACATCGTCTTCTGCGGCGTGCACTTCATGGCCGAGAGCGCCGACATCCTCACCACCGACGCGCAGCGGGTGATCCTGCCCGATCTGGCCGCCGGCTGTTCGATGGCGGACATGGCCGTCCTCGGCCAGGTCGAGGCCGCCTGGGACACGCTGACCGAGCTGGGCATCGCCGGCGAGACAGTGCCGGTGACGTACATGAACTCGTCGGCCGACATCAAGGGCTTCGTCGGCCGCAACGGTGGCGTGGTCTGCACCTCCTCCAACGCCAAGCGCGCCCTGGACTGGGCGTTCGAGCAGGGGTCGAAGGTGCTCTTCCTGCCCGACCAGCACCTGGGCCGCAACACGGCGGTGCTGGAGATGGGCCTGTCGTTGGACGACTGCGTGCTCTACGACCCGCACAAGCCGAACGGCGGGCTCACCCCGGAGCAGCTGCGGGACGCCAAAATGATCCTCTGGCGGGGGCACTGCTCGGTGCACGGCCGGTTCACGCTGGACAGCGTCAACGACGTACGGGAGCGGGTGCCCGGGGTCAACGTCCTGGTCCACCCGGAGTGCCGGCACGAGGTCGTCACCGCCTCCGACTACGTGGGCTCGACCGAATACATCATCAAGACCATCGAGGCGGCTCCGGCCGGTTCGGCGTGGGCGCTCGGCACCGAGCTGAACCTGGTCCGCCGGCTCGCGCTGGCGCACCCGGACAAGCAGATCATGTTCCTGGACAAGGCCGTCTGCTACTGCTCGACGATGAACCGGATCGACCTGCCGCACCTGGTCTGGGCGCTCGAGGAGCTGGTCGCGGGCCGGGTCGTCAACCAGATCACGGTGGACGCGGACACGGCGCACCACGCCCGGGTCGCGCTGGATCAGATGCTCGCCCTGCCCGGTTCGGACACCCCGCCACCGGCGGTGGCCTGATCACGATCCGTAGTGTTCTTGGTACGCAAAAGTGCCGGATCACCGATTAATGCCACACACGCCGATGTGACCGAGTCCTTTTTCGTCACCGAGGGCTATGCTGCCGGAGCGACGACACAAGCGGGCCGTTTCGACATGGCCGCATCCGGGGTAGCGACAGTTGTTCAGGCACCCCACCATCAACACGGCAGCACCGACGCGCTGGAGGTTGCGTTGACCGACGACGTCCTGGTTGTGCACGGAGGCACTCCGCTCGAAGGGCGGATCCGCGTGCGCGGCGCGAAGAACCTGGTTTCGAAGGCGATGGTCGCCGCGCTGCTCGGCGACAGCCCGAGCCGGCTGTTCGACGTGCCGAAGATCCGTGACGTCGAGGTGGTCCGGGGTCTGCTCGGTCTGCACGGCGTCAAGGTCACCGACGGCACCGAGGACGGCGAGCTCGTCTTCGACCCGGCGAACGTGGAGAGCGCCAGCACCGACCAGATCAACGTGCACGCCGGTTCCAGCCGGATTCCGATCCTGTTCTGCGGCCCTCTGCTGCACCGGCTCGGGCACGCGTTCATCCCGGACCTGGGCGGCTGCCACATCGGCCCGCGCCCGATCGACTTCCACCTCCAGGCGCTGCGCGAGTTCGGCGCCACTGTCGACAAGCGGCCGGAGGGTCTGCACCTGTCCGCGCCGAACGGGCTGCACGGCACCAAGTTCGCCCTGCCGTACCCGAGCGTCGGCGCCACCGAGCAGGTGCTGCTGACCGCGGTGATGGCCGAGGGTGTCACCGAGCTGCGTAACGCAGCGGTGGAGCCGGAGATCATCGACCTGATCTGCATCCTGCAGAAGATGGGCGCGATCATCAAGGTCCACACCGACCGGGTGATCGAGATCCAGGGCGTGCCGAAGTTGCACGGCTACACCCACCGGCCCATCCCGGACCGGATCGAGGCGGCGAGCTGGGCGGCTGCCGCGCTGGCCACCCGTGGTCACGTCGAGGTGCTCGGCGCGCAGCAGGCCGACATGATGACCTTCCTGAACATCTTCCGGTCGGTCGGCGGTGAGTACGAGGTCACCGACGCGCGCGCGCCGAAGCTGGGCGACCCGGGCCAGGAGGGCGGCATCCGCTTCTGGCACCCCGGCGGCGAGCTGAACGCGGTGGCACTGGAGACCGACGTGCACCCCGGCTTCATGACCGACTGGCAGCAGCCGCTGGTCGTGGCGCTCACCCAGGCCCGCGGCCTGTCGATCGTCCACGAGACGGTCTACGAGCAGCGACTGGGCTACACCGACGCGCTCAACTCGATGGGCGCCAACATCCAGGTCTACCGGGACTGCCTCGGCGGCACCCCGTGCCGCTTTGGCCGGCGCAATTTCAAGCACTCCGCGGTGATCGCCGGGCCGAGCAAGCTGCACGCCGCCGACCTGGTCATCCCGGACCTGCGCGCCGGGTTCAGCCACCTGATCGCGGCTCTCGCGGCCGAGGGCACCTCCCGGGTGTACGGCGTCGACCTGATCAACCGGGGCTACGAGGACTTCGAGGCGAAGCTCGCCGACCTGGGCGCGCACGCCGAACGTCCGTAACCTCGAACACCTTTCGTTCGCCACGACGGCTCCAGGTCGCGCTGCGACCTGGAGCCGTCGGCTCGTTGCACCGCGATGTGCACCGGGCGCGGACCGTTGGCTACCCTTGCCGCGTGCCGTCGCTCTTTCGCCGCAAGTCCACCGACCTCGTCGACGAGGCCGTCACCTCGGTAACCCCCGAGGAGACCGCCGAGCGTCCCCGGGGTTACACCCCTGCCAAGGGTCGGGAGACTCCGAAGCGGCCGACCGTCGGTCGCCGCCCGGCCGGCCCCAGCCGCCCCCTCACCAAGGAGGAGGAGCGGGAGCGTCGCCGCCAACTGCGCGCCGAGGCCGCATCGGAGTTCCGCCGCGAGGGCGGCCCGCGCGACCGCGGCCCGGAGCGGCTGCTGGCTCGCAACGTGGTCGACTCCCGGCGTACCGTCGGCACCTGGTTCTTCGGCGGCGCGCTGATCGTGCTGATCGGGTCCAACGCGGCCATGCCGGCGCCGGTCCGTCTGATCTCCAACCTGCTCTGGGGTGCGTTGGCGCTGGGTGTGGTCGTCGACTCGGTGCTGATCTGTCGCAAGATCGGCAAGCTGGTCAAGGAGCGCTTCCCGAAGACCGACCAGCGGATGGGTTCGCTGTACCTCTACGCGGTCATGCGGTCGATCACGTTCCGGCGGATGCGCGCTCCGGCTCCCCAGGTGAAGCTCGGCGACAAGGTCTGACCCCGGCTCCCCCACGCACTGCCACGATCTTCGAACTGCTGCCACGCGATCCGCGTGGCAGCAGTTTCGTCTTGGTGCGCGGGTCCTGCCGCTCCTTCCTGGTCCTGCCGGGGCGGGGCGGCTGTTCGCTGTAGCGTACGAAGAGTTCCCCAGGCTCTACGTGCGCCCGAACGCTCGACGCGATGGAGTGACGGCATGGCTCCGGAACCTGCGGCCCCGCTGGCCACCATCGCCGCCGCCCTGCGTCGGGAGCGGGAACGGGTAGGTGTTTCGTTGACCGAGCTGGCCCGCCGAGCAGGGGTGTCGAAGTCCACCGTCTCGCAACTGGAGGCGGGCACCGGCAACCCGAGCGTGGAGACGCTCTGGGCTCTGGGCGTGGCACTCGGCGTGCCGTTCAGCAGGCTGGTGGAGCCCGACGACCTCGACGTACGGGTGGTCCGGGCCGGAGACGGGCCGCACGTCCGCTCCGAACAGGCCGACTTCACCGGCACGCTGCTCAGCGCGGGCGCCGCGCACCTGCGCCGCGACGTCTACCTGATCGAGCTGGAACCGGGCGCCATCCGAACCGCGGACGCGCACACCCCGCGCAGTGTCGAGCACGTGGTGGTGGCCGCCGGCCGTCTGCGGGTGGGCCCGGAGACTGCTCCTGTCGAACTCAACCCGGGCGACTACGCCACGTTTCCCGGTGACGCCCCGCACAGCTACGAGGCACTCGCGCCCGGCACCTTCGCGGTCCTCATCATGGAGCACCCCTGACCGGAGACGGATCCCACCCGGGTCGGATGGCCGTCGGGTGCGGTAGGGTCGAAGACCAGATTCGGTTATAGGACCAAATGTCCGAAACCAATGGGATAACGTTTGCGCCCATCGGCGGCACCACAGTGGCGGTGAGCGAGTCCACGCCGTTACCCTCCATCCGCAGCCACGGGGTGCCGGAGCGGGCGACCTGACCCGGCACGCGAGGCCCCAGCGCGACAATTTGCAACGAGGTGACAACGCCGTGAGCGAGCGGACGCGAGCCGGCCACCGGGGCGTGGCAGGCGGCGACCGGACGCCCGGGGTTCACTCGGTTGTGGCTGCGCACAGCTCACCTCCGTCAAGAGTCGGCCGGGTGGCCGGGTGCGGCGACGGGCTCGACGGATGAACGGCCGTTACGACGACCGGTGGCCGGACCCCAACGAACCGTCCTGGGTGGTCGAACCGACGACCGAGTGGCACCCCCAGTTCCCCGGCCAGCGCTACCCGGGCGACATCGGTGCGCTCCACCAGCCGCCGTCGCGCGGCCGTGCGACGGTGACCGGCCGAGCCGAGGTCCCGCCGCTGGCCCCGACCCGCCCCGACGGCACCTACCTCGGTCGGTCCTGGGCCGATGAACCGCCGGCAGAGCCGCCACCCAGCAGGTCCTGGGTGGACGAGGGCGCGGGCGAGACACCGACCTACGGTCGACCCCGGGGCGACCTCGACGGGTCCACCTATGGCCGCCCCGACACCAGCGACTCCCGCACCTACGACCACGAGCCGTACCGCCGGCCACTACCGGAGCCACCCCGGCGCGACGACCGTCGCTCGCCCGAGACGGACCGGCGTACCGCCTGGTCCGACCGACGCCCCGCCGACGAGCGGGGACCGGCGCGGGAGGCCGCCTGGCACCGGGACCAGCCCGCCTCCGAGCGGTACGACGGTCGACGCGCGCGACCGGAACCCACCGACCGGGACCGGGGCCACCTCGGCACACCGCCGGTTTCCCCGGCGCCCCGGTCCGACGTCGGCTGGATGCCCGAGCCGGACGACTCGCCTCGTCGTCGGGGCACGCAGGACCGCCCAGCCGCCGGTTACGAGCGACACCCCGGCGACGGGTACGGCGAACGGCCCGCCCGTGACCGCAACGGCCGCACCGCCGACGACCGACCCGCCGACGGCGCCGACCGGTGGGCGTCGGTGGACGGCCGTACGCGGTACCGCGCCGACGGGTACCCGGACCGGACCGCGGGCGACGGCCGTCGCCCGGAGCGGCACTACCGGGCGGACGAGGCGGCCGAGGCGGCCCGGACGCCCAACGGTGGACGACGGCACCGGCCCGAGCCGGACATGCCGGAACAGCCCCGCCGCGACGACGACCGGCGTCGGCCCGACACCGACCCACACCGGCAGCAGCCCCGTGAGTCGGTCGCCCGCGCCGAGGCGTACCCGGAGTGGCGTTCCCGCGAGGAGGCCCGACCGGACGCCTACCGTGAGGACGGGCACCGCGACAACGGACGCCGCGAGGACGGGCACCAGGAGAACGGCTACCCCGAGCCTCGGCCCAGCCAGCGGCCCGACGGCAGCCTGCCCTGGCCGCCACCGGGCCCGCTTCGTCCGGACCGCACGCGCGAGCACCGCCAACTCCGCGTAGCCGGCGGCGATGCGCGCCCAGTCGGTCTCCTCCGGGGTAC
>NZ_JBSFBM010000043.1:0-27805 GCF_053592955.1 Micromonospora sp. NPDC002411
GCAGTGCGCCCGGCCGGCGGATCAGCATCGCCGCGAGGGCGAGGCGGCCACGTTGCCCACCCTCGGACGGCTCGGCCACGACGGGTGGGTCCTGCGAACAAGCCCGAACAGGCCGTTGAGCAGCCCGGACAGGTGTACGTCCGTTCGGAACAGGCGTCGACGGTGGCGGTCGCCGAGCCGGCGTCAATACGCTGAGATCCGGTCACCTCTGGCGCTGGCCACGCAAGATCGGGTGACGAGTTCCGCCTGCTACGGGGGCCCCGAGCACGTCCCGCTGTCCACCCGACAGCCCACCTGTTCGAGTGAGGAGAGTCCATGCGAATTCGTCGTGTCATGTCCGCAATGGCGGTCGGAGCCCTGCTGGCGATCGGCGGGATGGCCGCGCCAGCGTTGGCCGGTGGTGTCTCGAACACTGCCGAGCCCACCGTGACCACACAGGGTTGGGAGTACGGCGACTGACACCGCCGGGGGGACTGCGGGCGGGCCGGTGTCTCGGGGAACGCCGGCCCGCCCCACACCACCCGGACGGCGTGTCACGAGGTGGTGGTGATGCTCTCCGGCCGGTTCGCGGTGATGCGGTGGCGGCGCACCGGGTACAGCATCGGATGGGAGATGCCCCAGGTCGCGCCCTTGCAGACGAACTCCTTGTAGCGCGCCGCCAGCTTCCCCGTGAGGAGGGACGGCTTGGCCCGGTCGTCGGCGGTCACGTACTGGATGATGCCGTCGCGGCGGCCGAGGCTGATGCACTGGTTGAAGTAGCGCAGCGGAGCCTTCGGGAACTTCGACCGGCCGGTCAGCCGGGCGGCGATGGCATCGGCGGCCTGCCAGGCCATCGGGACGCCCGAGGCGCAGGACATCCGCAGCGGCTTGCCGCCCGGTCCCTCGGCAATCGCGGCGTCGCCCACCGCGTACACCTCGGGGTGCGAGACCGACCGCATGGTTTCGTCGACGACGATCTGCCCGGTCGCCGCGACCGCCAGGGTCGTGGCGGCGGCGATCGGGTGGACGGCGAAGCCGGTCGTCCACACCGTCACCCCGGCCGGGATCACCTTGCCGTCGCCGGTGACCACGCCGGTCGCGTCGACCCGGGCGATGTCGGCGTGCTCGTGCACGGTGATGCCGAGCCGGTCGCAGACGCCGCGCAGGTGCCGCTGCGCCCTGTCGTTGAGCCAGTCGCCGAGACCGCCCCGGGTCGCGAGCGCGACGTCGAGGTCCGGCCGGGCCTCGGCGATCTCGGTGACCGCTTCGAGACCGGTGAGGCCTCCGCCGACGACGAGCACGGTCCCGCCGGCCGCGAGGTGGGCGAGGCGGTCACGCAACCGCAACGCCGCAGACCTGCCCGCGATGTCGTACGCGTGCTCCGCGACGCCGGGGACGCCGTGGTCGGCGGCGGTGCTGCCGAGGGCGTAGACGAGCGTGTCGTACGCGATCTCGTCGTTGCCGTGCTCGTCGGCCAGCGCGACGGTCCGGCTGTCGACGTCGACGGCGGTGACCCGCGCCTGTCGGAGCGTGACGCCGGTGCCGGCGTAGACGTCGCGTAGCGGGAGGTGTTCGAGGTCCTGCCCGGTGGCGAGCTGGTGCATGCGGACCCGCTCGACGAAGTCGGCGTCGGCGTTGACGACGGTGATCTCGGTGTCGTCGGGGTGCAGTCGCTTGGCGAGGCGTCCCGCGGCGATGGCTCCGGTGTAGCCGGCTCCGAGGACGACGATGCGGTGTCTCATGGTGGCGCTCCTGTCTCGGCGGTGGTCGCTTCCTGAACCGGGCAGCGACGCGTTTCCTGACAGGAGTTGGCTATGAGCTGGGTCACCAGGCGCGGAAGAGGGCTTCCTCGTGCGGGGTCGCGGACCACTGACGAGTGGCGCGGGCAAGCTTGTCGGGGTTGACCTGGTTGTGGATGGCCGCGACGCCGTCGGGCGTCACGTCCAGGGACATGACGCCGATGACCCGGTCGTCGATCACCACGACCACGGCCGGACCGCCGTTCGCGGCGGCGATGTGCACGGCGGGACTCCCCCCGACCAGGTCCCGCTTGACGTCGGCGGGCTTGAACAGGCCACGCAGGAACTTCGCCACCGCCATCGCCCCGGTGATCGAGGACCGGGCCGGGATCTTGCCCCCGCCGTCGGCGGTGCTCCGTACGTCGTCGGTCAGCAGTTCGACCAGCCGCTGGATCTCGCCGTTGTTGGCCGCCGTCAGGAACTCCGCGATGATCTTCTGGGCGGTGGCGCGGTCGACCTCCGTGCGGGCCCGCTCCGCGGCGACATGCTGTTTGGCCCGCCGGTAGGTCTGCTGGCAGTTCGACTCGGTGCGGCCGATGATCTCGGCGATCTCGCCGTGCGAGTAGCCGAAGGCCTCACGCAACACGTACACCGCGCGCTCGTTGGGGGAGAGTCGCTCCAGCAGGGTGAGCACCGCCATCGAGACCGATTCACGCTGCTCGGCGGTGTCGAGCGGGCCGAGCATCCGGTCTCCGGCGAGGACCGGTTCGGGCAGCCAACTGCCCACGTAGGTCTCCCGCCTGGCCCGCGCCGAGGTGAGCTGGTTGAGGCACACGTTGGTGAGCACCTTCGTCAGCCACGCTGCGGGCGTCTCGACGTGCCCCCGATCGGCGGCCTGCCAGCGCAGGAAGGTGTCCTGCACGGCGTCCTCGGCGTCGCTCGCCGAGCCCAGCAGGCGATAGGCGATCGCCTCCAGACGAGCCCGGGAGCGCTCGAACAGCTCGACCTCGTCCGGACTCAGCGGCATGGCTAGACAGTATCCAGGTGGTGCGGCGGACGGTCGTACCCTTGCCGCGGTGACCGCCGACTCGCTGCGCCGCGCGGGGTCGGCGGGCTGTGGAACACGGCGACCGCGGCCGTCAGGCAGAGCACGACGGCGGTGACGAGCGGCGGGCGGGCACCGAGGTGCACGGCCACCGAGCCGAGGGGGATCGCGGCGACAAGCGGCCCGAACATCGCCGTGTTCGCCGTCGCGGAGACCCGGCCCAGCAGAGCCGGCGGCGTGTGCGTCTGCACGGCGGTCACCGCCGCGACCAGGGTCCAGGGCAGGCCCACCCCGGCGATCACCGCTCCGGCGACAGTGGCTGGCCACCACGGCAGGCAGCGGGCCAGACAACCGACAGCGAACAGCACCGTCCCGGCGACGCCGACGGCGACCGGACCGAGCCGGGCGATGATCCGACCGATGAACAGCCCACCCACGATGGAGCCGGCCCCCTGGGCGCTGGCCAGCACCCCCAGGAACGTCGCCGGCAGGCGCAGTTCCGTGACGACCATCGCGTAGATCGCCGCGGTCGTGAAGCCGGACATGGCGATCGAGACGGCCGCGAGCACGATCGGCAGACGCGTCGCCCGCTGTCCGAACAGGACCACCAGTCCGGTACGCGGGCCGCCACAGTGCCGCGCGGGCCGGCCGGGAGGTGTCCGGTGCAGGCGGAGCACCGCGTACAGGAGGGCGACCAGGACGGGCATGACCGCGCTGAGGACGACGACGGCGTGACCGCCGCGCCAGGCGTAGAGGCCCGCTCCGGCCAGGGGAGCGACGAGCTTCATTCCCTCCTGTGCGCTGGAACGCCACCCGTTGACGTCGCCGAGCTCCGTCGGCGACAGCGCGGACGGCAGCAGCGCCGTCTCACCCGCGTCGATCAGCACGTAGCTGATGCCGTAGGCGCACGAGACGGCGAAGATCAGCCAGGTCTGTTCCGGCCCTCGTACCGCGAGGAGCGTCAGCAGCGCGGCGGCCAGCAGGAGGTTGACGGCGATGACCAGCGGCCGCCGGGGTGCCCGGTCGAGCAGGCCGCCCAGCCACGGGCCGGTGAGCACCGGGGCGTACACGCAGAGCCCGGCGAGGGCCGCGAGGCTCGTCGAGCCGGTGAGGTCGAGGATCCAGATGCCGGCCACCAGGGACATGGCGCTGCTGCCGAAGCCGGACACCAACGAGATCCCCACGAACAGTCCGGCGTTGCGCCGCATCGGCCCTCCAGGTTGAGTCGGGACGACTCACATCCTGGTTCTTGAGCCCTTTCCGAGCAATGCAGTGGAGTGTTGTCAACCAGCTGTTGACAACGCGGCGTCGACCTTCGCTGCGGCGGTTCGAGCAGGTGCCGGCAGCGACTCGCCCGCTTCGCCGAGGTCCGTGGCGAGATGCCGGGCCAGCTCGTACAGCGCGCCGGGAGTGGCGTCCAGGGCCACCTCCACAGTGCGGCGGACGAGCGCCGCTCGGCCGAACCGCGCGTCCCAGCGGCGATCCGCGGCGATCCATCGCCCCAGGTCCGCCACAGCGTTACGCAGTGCCACGATCTGCGGCGAGACGTGGAGGTCGTGCTGCTGCGTTCGGGACCGCCGAGCGGTCACCAGGCGCTGTCGACGCTGTTCGGCGGCCTGACGACTGCCGAGGCCCAGGGCCGCGGCGATCTGCCCCCACGTCGCGCCCTCGTGGCGCGCCCGGTCGATGAGGTCCAGCTCCTCCTCGTCCAACCGCGCGCGAGTGATCCGAACGTTCGCCAGACGGGCCAGCTCCGATGCCACGTGTCAACGTTACATTGACAACGCAGGCTCGTTGACGGGCGCGCGTCGCATGAACACGTCCACCGCGCACGTTCAGCCGGACCGGGCTGCCGGCGCGGTCGCAGCGTTGCGGCAACGTGCGCAGCGGCGTTTCGTCGGGATGCGTCATCACCATCCACGGCATCGGACGACACCGCCGTGCGCCCGTCGGGTGCGCTGATCAGCGGCCGGAGGTCGCCTAGGATGAGGCCTATGAGCGCGGAGGCTGTCGGCATGCACATGCCCGCTGTTGTGACGCTCGACGACGTGGCAGCGATGAACGCTGCCGATTCGAATGGTCACCGCTACGAGACCAGCCCCGATAGGGTCCTGTCGGTCATGCCCCCGCCCGATTCGGAACACGCCATGATCGCCAGTCGCCTGTTCGCCTGGTTGATCATGGCCGGATGGCCCGCCGAGCAGGTGCTCCAAGCGGCCGGCGTCCGCATCTCCGGCCCGGACGGTGACGGCGGGCGCATTCCCGACCTGAGCGTCTGGCGTAAGCCGCCGATCCGCAGTGTCTGGGCCGCGGTCGCCGACGTCGTGCTTGTCGTGGAGATCGTCTCGCCAGGCTCGGAGGCGATGGACTCGGTGACCAAGGTCCGCGAGTACGCCTCGGCGGGGATTCCGCAGTATTGGGTCGTCGATCGGGACAGCGCGCAGACCGTCACCCTGCACCGGTTGAACGGGAGCGGCGCGTACGAGGCGCAAGCGCGGATGCCACTGGCCTGGCTGCTCCAGACCGTCCCCGCCGACCATCTCGACTGAGCGCCAGCGCGGACGACCCAGCTGTCCCGGTGTGGGTGCCCGGGAGGCGGTTAGTCGCGTGCCGGGTCCTGCCAGCGGCCTTGTCACAAACCGGACAAGACGGTAAAGCCCCTGGTAGAGCACCCTTGGAGCAGGTGGAGGTAGACGGGTGGCGGGCCACATCCTGATCCTCCGGCCCCGGCGGGGACACCATCGTCCGTACCGGCGCCGCCCTCACCCAGCCCGGCCTCGATGCCGCGGCGGTCACGGCACAGATGCCGTGCCGGTCACGCGTACGACGGGCCCGGGCTGCCACTGACACCCCTGCGGGCGCCCGCAGCGGTGCCTCCGCCCACCGGGACAGGGACGTCAGCACCGCCGGTCGTCAGGCGACGCCTCCCACCGGTCGTGCCTGCCGTCCCCGTGCCCCGCCGGCCTTTCGCACTGTGGACCCCGCCGGGTCCGGCGTCGCTCGACCGCGCGCCGAAGCCTGGCGACCGAGCCAGAAAGGGCCCGACATGGCCGCTCCCACCGCAACCGCAGCCCTGAACGCCACCGTCTTCGCGCCGGGCGACCAGATGCTGCTGACCGTCACCTACTCGGACGCCGACACCAAGCCGCTGACCGTCACCATCGTGGTCACCGACGCGCAGGGCAACAGCAGCGCGCCGGTCAAGGTCACCGCGGTCATCGATCCGCTCACCGTGACCGTCACCGACAACTCCGGGCGTACCTGGACCCGGGTCTCCGACAACGGCTCCGTGGCCGTGTACCGGTCGGTGGCGTGATGCCCCGGGTCACCGTCCAGGTCCGTGACGCCGGTGGGAACACCGCGACGGCCGGCGTCGACTACAGCCTGGCCCAACAGCAACCCGTACTCGGGGGCTACTACCTGTCCGGGGGCGCGGACCCGACCGCCGACATGGCCGGCGGTAACTTCCGGTCGCTCACCCAGTACCGCAGCTTCGCCGACGGCTTCATCTTCCCCGGCTACAACCGGCCCTGGCTGGTCAACCTGGGCAAGGCCGGTGTGCAGATGAACATGGTCCTGGAGTTGAAGCACTACGGCGCGCCCAACCAGGGGCCGCAGAGCTTCACGGTCGACGGCGTCAGCTACACGGTCCCGGCGCCGTCGATGACCATCCAGCAGCGACCCGGCACGACCTTCCCGAAGGCGTACGGCTACGGGCAGGTGATCAAGGGGCAGTGCGACGGGTTGTTCGCCCGTGCCCTGTCGCAGTACCGGACGCTCGGCTTCGGGGTGAACATCCAGCTCGCTTCGGAGTTGGACACCGACCACGAGTTCGGCACCACCGAGGACGGCAAGGCGTACACCTGGGCCGAGTCGGATGCCCGGGCGGTACAGGCGATCAACTACATCATCACCTGGTTCAAGGCGCGGTCCCTGCCCGGCAACACCACGTTCTCGATCGGGCTGGGGGGCTTCGACCGGGCCTGTTTTCAGCGCACCCACCAGGAGTCGCTGATGGCCCGCCTCGACTTCCTGCAGTGGAACGTGTACGGCACCGCCGCCAACCACACCGCGCTGGCCCGGTTCCGTCGTACCAAGGACTGGGCGGTGGCCGATCTCGGCCCGGTGGCGCTGTCCCGGCCCGTGATCATCGCGGAGTGGGGGGTGCGGGTGGCCGAGATCCCCAACCAGGCCGCCTGGATCGCCACCGTGCCGGCGGCGATCGCCCAGCTCAACGCCGAGCGGGGGCCACGGATCGTGCGCACCAACTACTTCAACTCGGGGTGGGGCACCCTGATCCCGAAGGCGACCGGGTTGGCCGCGCTGCGCGAGGCGTACGCCAAGCGGCCGTACGTCTGAGTGACCCTGGCGACCCGGTCGGTACGACTGCCGGCCGGGCCGACCGGGGAACCCTATGCTCGGATCATGGAACTGCGGATCTTCACCGACCACCCGGGCCGGTACTACCCGGTCGGTGGCTCGCCCGCGTTGCCGAAGCCGGTGTAGCAGCCGCGCCCACCGATCCTGCTCGGCGGTATGGGCCCGAAGCGCACCCCTCGGTTGGCCGCCCGCTACGCCGACGAATTCAACCTGCCGTTCGCCTCGGTGCCGGACACGGCGGCGCAGTTCGACAGGGTCCGCGCGGCCTGCGCCGAGATCGGCCGGGACCCGGGCCAGATGGTCTGGTCCAACGCCCTGGTGCTCTGCTGCGGGCGCGACGACGCCGAGGTGGCCCGTCGGGCCGCCGCCATCGGTCGCGAGCCCGACGAGCTGCGGGCCAACGGTCTGGCCGGGACCCCCGCCGAGGTCCTGGACACCATCGGCCGGTACGGGGACATCGGCAGTGAGCGGATCTACCTCCAGGTGCTGGACCTCGGCGACCTGGAGCACCTGGAACTGGTCGCCAGCGAGGTGATGGCGAAACTCTGACGCCCGGTCAGGCGCGGTGGTTGCCCGTCCCCACCGCGTTCGGGTCGCCCAGCACGGTGTCCAGGCGCCCGTCCCGGTCACTGTCCACATAGGTGATGTCCGGGATGCCGTCGCCGTCCACGTCGATCTGGACGACGTCGGCGACGCCGTCGCCGTCGAGGTCGGTGACCACCTCCACCGAACCGTCCAGGTGGTGGGTCACGATCGACTGGGCACCGGGCGCGCGTGGCGGCGGCCCGGGTGCCGGCACTGGCGTGGGGGCCGGCGCGGGTGCCGGTGTGGGTCGGGGACCGGGAGTGGGCGCCGGGTGGCTCGGCAACCCGCCGGCCGGTGGCGCGCTGGCCTGCTCGATGCCGGTCCCGGTCGGGTCCAGCTCCTCCTCGGAGGGGAAGACGTCACCTCGTGCGGCCGGATCGCGGTAGCTGCTCATGGGCGTAGGGTTCCCCGACGACGACGAGAACAACCGTGCCCGATCGACCGGTGTCCCTGGTGCCCGGTCTGGCGGAAGATGTCGGGACCGACGCCACGGTCATGAAACGGGGGTCCGAGCGTGGAATTGCGCCGGAATCGGGGGGCCCGTGCGCTCGCCCTGGTGTGCGTACTCGGTGGAGTGCTTCTGTTGGTCTATCCCAGCGACGGCCACCTGCTACGGACGATCATCGCGGTGGGGGCGATCGCGCTCGGCGCGGTCGCGCTGGTCAGCGCGGTGCGGCCGTTCCGGTTCGGGATCCACGCGGACGGGCTGAGCATCCGGCGGCCCGGCCTGCGCCGGGAGATCCGGTGGGACGAGGTGGACACCCTGGTCCTCGACGAGCCGCCCCGACGCGACGGCTACGCGGGACCGCCGCGACTGTTGCTGGTTCCTGTGCAGGGTGTGCCGCGTGAGCTGGTCACCGCCCGGCACCCGGTCGACGGCCGCCCGGCCATCGAGCTGCTCGTCCTCGACCAGGTCCGCGAGCAGCCCGAGCAGGTGTCCGCCGCTCTCGCCCGCCATGCCGGGGACCGTTTCGTCGACCTGCTCGCGCTGCGTCGCGACGCCTTCGCCACCCCGGATCTCACTGTCGGGCTGCGCGGCTACCAGATGGGACGGGTCGACCGGTTGATCCGACGCGGGCAGGACGCCCTGATGTCCGGGGACGCGTCGGCCCGGCAGGCGGCCCGGGGGGAGATCGAACGCGCCACCGCCGCCGGTCTGCCGATCGCCCAACGTGGTTACAGCACCGTCCAGACGGATACGGTTCTGGACGCCCTCGTCACCGCGTTGGCCGACCACCAGCCCACCGATCGGGAGACCGCTACATGACCGAGCAGGGACCGCAGGCCGCAGCTCCCGAGGTGCCGCGCCGCAACTGGGCCGGCAACGTGCGGTACGCCGCGCGGGCGTTCCACCGACCGACCTCCACCGACGAACTGCGCCGACTGGTCGCCGGCAGCACCCGGCTCCGGGCGGTGGGCAGCGGGCACTCCTTCAACCGCTTCGGCGACACCGACGGTGACCTGGTCAGCCTCGCCGGGCTGCCCCAGACCGTCGAGGTGGACCACGAGCGCGGGCAGGTCACAGTGAGCGGCGCGATGCGCTACGGCGACCTCGCCCGACAGCTGCACACCCAGGGGTACGCGCTGGCGAACCTCGCCTCGCTGCCGCACATCTCGGTCGCCGGGGCGGTGGCCACCGCCACCCACGGCTCCGGTCAGACCCACGGCAACCTGGCCAGCGCGGTCGCCGGCCTGGAGTTGGTCACCGCCGACGGCGACCTGCTGCGGGTCGACCGTGACACCGACAGGTTCGCCGGCATGGTGGTCGGGCTCGGCGCGCTGGGCCTGGTCACCCGGGTCACCCTGGACGTGGTGCCGGCCTTCGAGCTGCGCCAGTACGTGCGGCTCGACCTCGACCGGGAGGCGCTGGACGAGGCGCTCGGCTCGGCGTGCAGCGTGAGTGTCTTCACCGACTGGCGTACGCCCCGACTGCGCGAGGTGTGGCGCAAGCAGGCAGCCGACCAACCGCCGCCCTCGGCGGACTGGCTCGGCACCACCGCCGCCGACGAGCCGCGACACCCGGTGCTCGGGATGCCGCCGGAGAACTGTACCCCGCAACTCGGCGAGCCGGGCCCGTGGCACGAGCGGCTGCCGCACTTCAAGCTCGGGTTCACCCCGAGCAGCGGCGACGAGTTGCAGTCCGAGTACCACGTGCCGCGTTCCGCCGCGGTCGACGCGCTCGCCGCGCTGGACGACGTGGCGCACCTGATCGCCCCGGTGCTGCTGGTGTGCGAGCTGCGTACGGTCGCGGCCGACGAGCTGTGGCTCAGCCCGAACCACCGGCGGGACAGCTTCGTCGTGCACTTCACGTGGATCGAGGACACCGCCGCCGTCCTGCCCGTGGTGGCCGCCGTGGAGGAGCGCCTGGCGCCGTTCGCACCCCGCCCGCACTGGGGCAAGGTCTTCGTCACCGACCCGGCGGAGCTGGCGTCCCGCTACCCCCACTACGCGGACTTCACCACCCTGCTGACCGACCTGGACCCGAAGGGCACGTTCCGCACCGACGTCCTGGACCGCTACTTCCCCCGGTGACCCGGCCCGTGCCATAGCGCGGTGGCATGGGGCGGCTGGGATTGGTGAGTTGCGGGACCCCGCAAGACACTGATGCATGTCGATGAGTCTCATCGTCCGGTCCCCGTCCCGGGACCGTCGGCTCCACCCCCCGGAGCGAGACATGCAGCCCGTACCCGCCATCACCCCCGACCCACTACCCGCCCGCCGCCCGCGTCGTGGCCTGCGCTGGGCGCTCGCCCTGGTTCTGGTCGGCGCCGGTCTCGGCCCCGCGTCAGCCGCCCACGCCGCCGCAAGCCCGTACGAGCGCGGCCCGGCCCCCACCGTGGCCAGCATCGAGGCCAGCAGGGGCGCGTTCGCCATCGCCCAGAGCGCCGTCGCCGCCTCCAGCGTCAGCGGCTTCCGAGGCGGAACGATCTACTACCCGACCAGCACCGCCGAGGGCACCTTCGGAGCAGTGGCCATCTCACCCGGCTACACCGCCACCCAGTCCAGCGTGGCCTGGCTGGGGCCGCGCCTCGCCTCGCAGGGCTTCGTGGTGATCACGATCGACACGCTGTCCCGCTACGACCAGCCGGCCAGCCGGGGCACGCAACTGCTGGCAGCCCTGGACTACCTGACCAACACCAGCAGCGTGCGTACCCGGATCGACCGCAACCGGCTCGCCGTGATGGGGCACTCGATGGGCGGCGGTGGCAGTCTCTCGGCGGCGAACACACGGCCGCAGTTGCAGGCGGCGATCCCGTTGACCGGCTGGCACACCATCAAGAACTGGTCCGGCGTACGGGTGCCGACGCTGGTGGTCGGCGCGGAGAACGATTCGGTGGCGCCGGTCTCGTCGCACTCCGAGCCCTTCTACACCAGCCTGCCGTCCACGCTGGACAAGGCGTACCTGGAGCTGAACAACGCCAGTCACTCCGCCCCCACCTCGACGAACGTGACGGTCGCCAAGTACAGCATCTCCTGGCTGAAGCGTTTCGTGGACGACGACACCCGCTACGACCAGTTCCTCTGCCCCGCCCCTCAAGCCTCCACCACCATCCAGGAGTACCGGGACACCTGCCCCCACTCCTGACTCTTTGGTGATCATGAAGTTGTTGCCACCCGGCGTGGCGTGTCGTGGCAACAGCTTCATGATCACCGGGTGCCGGCGAGGGTGTTGCGTTGGACCGCGCGGGCGATGTCGCTGGGGGAGACGATGCCGGTCAGGCGGCCGTCGTCGCCGACCACCAAAGCTCTGCCGTCGGCGCACTCGCTGAGCCGGGGGAGCAGGTCGTTGAGCTGTTCACCCGGTCGGGCGAGCACCAGGTCGTCGGCCCGGCACGCCACCTCCGCGAGGGTGGTCGACGCCCGCCGGTCGGACGGTACGCCCCGTACCCGGTCGACGGTGACCAGACCGATCGGTCGGCCGTCCTCGGTCAGCGGCAACGCCGAATGCCGGTACGCGAAGAGGTAGTGGTCGACGAAGTCGGCCACCGTCACCTCCGCCGAGACGGTCTGCGGCTGCGGGGTCATCACGTCGCCCACCCGGATGCCGCGCAGTGCGCTTCCGGTACGGGCCTGCCGTTCCTCCGCACCGGCCGCGCCGATCAGGAACCAACCGATCAGGGCCAGCCAGAGCCCACCGAAACCGATCCCGGACAGGAACTGCCACAACCCGAGGCCGATCAGGAGGACACCCAGCACCCAGCCCGCGCGGGCGGCGACCACTGACGCTCTGGTCCGGTCACCGGTGGCCTTCCACACCGCGGCACGGAGCAACCGACCGCCGTCCAGGGGCGCGGCGGGCAGCACGTTGAAGACGGCCAGCAGCACGTTGATGCCGGCGAGCCACGCCACCGCCCCGAGCAGCAACCCACCCTGCCCGGCCAGCGCGAGCAGCGCGGCCACGGCACCGAAGAACGCTCCGATCAGGAGGCTGACCAGCGGGCCGACGCCGGCGATCCGCAGCTCCGCGCCCGGGTCACGCGGCTCGCCCCGCAACTCGGCCACCCCGCCGAACAGCCACAGCGTGATGCCGTCGACGGTGAGCCCGTTGCGCTTGGCCACCACCGCGTGCGACACCTCGTGGGCGAGCAGACCGACGAAGAAGACCACCGCCGCGGCCAGGCCGGCGAGGGTGTACGCCACCGGCGAGCGGTCCGGGTACGAACGCGGGAACTGGTTGGCGGCCAACCCCCACGCGATCAACGCGAAGATGACCAGAACGCTCCAGTTGACGCCGACCGGCACTCCCGCGACACGGCCGATCCGGAAACTCGCCCTCATCCCGCCGGGATACCCCCGCCGGTCGCCGACATGCCGGGTCTCCAGTGATCATGTGATGAGAAATAGGTCAGGAACGTCTCTGGCAGCTATTTCTCATCACATGATCATGGCGGCCGGGGCAGAGGGCTCGGCCGTTCAGCGGCGGGGGGTTTCGCTGGCGATCGTCGCCTCGCGGGGTAGGGCCGCCGCGCGCAGCGCCCAGTCCAACGCGTAGTCGGCGATCTTCTCCCAGCCGTCCTGCCCCACTGTGAAGTGTGTTCGGCCGGGAAACTCCTGGTACGCGGTCAGGGCCCGGGACTTCTGGTAGAGCCCGGCGTTGGCGCGGACCACCGACGCCGGCACCACGTGGTCGTTGTCGCCGGCCATCAGCAGCAGCGGCGGTCGGTTGTCGCGGCCGACGTCGACCCGGGCGGGTGAGCGTGGGTCGACGTTGGCGAAGGCACCTTCGAAGAACACCCGGCCGGCACCGGGGACGGCGTAGCGCTGCCAGGCCCGGTCGGAGTCCTCGCGGCTCAGGGCGTTGCCGAACGTGTACGCGAAGTCGTCCGGTGTGAACGGGACGGCCTTGCCCCGGTTGGCGGGGCTGCGCAGGATCGGGAAGCCGGAGCGCAGCTGGCTCAACGGCACCTTGAGCACGCCCTTCACCGCTGCGGGATGCACGCCCACCACCGCCGCGCCGAGACCCCGGTCGGCGAGGACCTGGGCGAACAGACCGCCGAACGAGTGCCCCATGATGATCGGCGGTCGGGGCAGCGCCCGGATGATCTTGTCGTAGTGCGCGACGATCGTGGCCATGCTCTGCTCGGCGATCGGGCTGGGATCGTCGCGCAGCTGCTCCACCGACCGGTCCATCCCGGGCCAGGCGGGGGAGATGACGTGCATGCCACGTTCGGTGTACCGCTCGACCCACCCCTCCCAGCTTCGCGACGTCATCCAGAGCCCGTGGATCAGCACGATCGTGTCGACCTGGCCCTGCGGCGTGGCACCCATCGCGTCCTCCCGGTGTGGCGGTGTCCGGCCGGGTGGTTACCCGCTGTCGCGCCTGGAATGCCTGCACGGCCGCCCCTGACAAATGTCACGGCCGGGACGTGACGGCCGCTCCAGGCATCGGGGTACGCGCCACCGGAGCATGACTGACATGACCAGTACGCATCCGGCTGTCGAGTTGGACGGCCTCACCAAGTCTTTCGGCGCGGTCACCGCTGTCGACGGGTTGAGCCTGCGGGTTCAGCCCGGCGAGGTGGTGGCCTTCCTCGGCCCGAACGGCGCGGGCAAGACCACCACCATCGACATGCTGCTCGGGTTGGCCCGCCCGGACGCGGGCACCGTCCGCATCCTCGGGGGCACCCCGGACAACGCGGTGGCCCAGGGTCGGGTCGCCGCCGTCCTCCAGACCGGAGGGTTGCTCAAGGACCTCACAGTGGGCGAGACGGTCGAGATGACCGCCCACTTCTACCGGCACACCCGTCCGGTGGCCGAGGTGCTGGAGCGGGCCGGCATCGCCGACATCGCGGGGCGGGTGGTGGGGCGCTGCTCCGGCGGCCAGCAGCAGCGGCTGCGCTTCGCGTTGGCCCTGCTGCCCGACCCGGACCTGATGGTGCTCGACGAGCCGACCACCGGAATGGACGTCGAGGGCCGCCGGGACTTCTGGCAGGCGCTGCGCCGCGACGCCCGGGCCGGACGGACCGTCATCTTCGCCACCCACTACCTGGACGAGGCGGACGCGTACGCCGACCGGATCGTGCTGGTCCGGCAGGGGCGCGTCATCGCCGACGGCACCACCGCGGAGATCAAGAACCTGGCCGCCGGTCGTACGGTGCGGGCCACCCTGCCCGGCGCCGACCAGGCCGCGCTCGCCGCGCTGCCCGACGTGGACGCCGTGGAGGTACGCGGCGACAGTGTGCTGGTGCGCACCGGCGACTCGGACGCCGTCGCCCGGCACCTGCTCACCCGGACCGCCGCACGGGACGTGGAGATCACCTCCCGCAACCTCGAGGACGCCTTCCTCGCCCTGACCACCGCGCAGACCGGAGCCTGAGATGACCACTCTGTCGGCCACCCCGAACCGCACCGCCGAACCGGACCGTCGGCTGCCCGCCCTGGGCGGGTTCTCCCCAGGCGTCCTGCGCATCGAGTTGCGCCGGGTGCTGCGCAACCGCCGTACCCTCGCGTTCACGCTGATCATGCCGGGGGTCTTCTTCCTCATCTTCGGTCTGCCGCAGGGCGGGCAGAACCTGGACAACGGTCGCCCGGTGACGGCCTACATCATGATCAGCCTCGCCGTGTACGCGGCAATGGTGGCGACCACCAGCGCCGGTGGCGCGGTGGCCACCGAGCGGGCGCTGGGCTGGAGCCGCCAGCTGCGGCTCACCCCGCTGCGCCCGAGCGCGTACGTGGCCACCAAGCTGGCCACCGCGATGGCCCTCGGTCTGCTCGCTGTCGTCGTCGAGTTCCTGGTGGGCGCGGCGGCAGGCGTCCGGGTCCCGGCGTACGTCTGGCTGCTGTCCGGGCTCGCCGCCTGGATCGGCTCGCTGGTCTTCGCCGCGTTCGGCCTGTTCGTCGGCTACCTGGCGCCGGCCGAGAACGTCATGCAGTTCATCGGCCCGATCCTGGCCGTACTGGCCATGTTCGGCGGGCTGTTCGTGCCGGTCGAGGTGCTGCCGGAGGTGCTCCAGCACGTCGCGACGTTCACCCCGGTGTACGGCGTGGGGGTGCTGGCCCGCGCGCCGCTGACCGGAGACGGGGTGAGCCTGGCGGCGGTGGCCAACCTGGTGGTCTGGGCGCTGGTCTTCGGCGTCGGTGCGGCCCGACTGTTCCGCCGGGACACCGCGCGGGTCTGACCGCCGTGCCGGCTAGCGTGAACCCGATGGACGTCGCGACCGGGCAGCCCCGGCCGGTGAGCCGCCACTGGCGGTTCACCGGCTGGCTGTTGGCCGCCGTGTGGTTGTTCTTCCTCAACGTGCCGCTCGCCACGGCGCTGCACCAGCCGGAGCTGTGGCGGCGGATCCTCGGCGTGGCGGCGCTGGTCGTCTTCAGCGTCGGCTACGTGCTGCTGTTCCAGTGGGCCCGCCGGCTGCGCCAGTCGTTGGCGCCGATCCCGGCGGGCCGGGCGCGGGTCGGGTTGGCACTGCTGCTCTCGGTGGGCCTGGCCAGCATTCCGGGCACCGACGGGGACTGGCTGGCCACCCTGGTCTACGTGGCGGCCGCGGGGGTGTTCCTGTTGCCGCCGTGGGAGGCGTTGGCGGTGGTGGTGGTCTGCGCCGTGACCCCCGCGCTGGCCTCGTGGCTGGTGCCCGGATGGGAGGCGGAGAGCGGCATCGTCTTCGCGGTGCTGCTCGCGTCGTTCGCCATGTTCGGGGTGGCCCAGTTGGCCCAGCGCAACAGCCAGCTCCAGGCCGCCCAACAGGAGATCGCCCGGCTCGCCATCGCCGAGGAACGAGCTCGCGCCGCCCGCGACCTGCACGACATCCTCGGGCACTCGCTGACGGTGGTGGCGATCAAGGCCGAGTTGGCCGGCCGGCTGATCGAGGTGGACACCGACCGGGCCGCCGTCGAGATCGCCGAGGTGGAGGCGCTGGCCCGGGCGGCGCTCGCCGACGTGCGGCAGACCGCCGGGGCGTACCGCGATGTCACTCTCGCCGCGGAGCTGGCCGGCGCCCGCTCCGCGTTGGCCGCGGCGGGCATCGCGGCGGATCTGCCGGCCGAGGTGCCGGAGCTGCCGAAGGAGTGGGACCGGTTGTTCGGTTGGGCGGTACGGGAAGGGGTGACGAACGTGGTCCGGCACAGCGGGGCGCGGTGCTGCACGGTCCGGGTGTACGCGGACCGGGTCGAGGTGAGTGACGACGGGCGTGGCCCGTCCACTCCCGACGCCACCGGCTCTGGTCTCGTCGGTCTGCGGGAAAGGGCGGGGCGGCTGGACGCGGCGGTGACCGTCGGCCGCCGACCGGGCGGCGACGGCTTCCTGCTGCGGGTACACGCGCCGGGGGAGACCCGGTGAGCGGCGGGCCCGCGCCGATCCGGTTGCTGCTGGCCGACGACCAGGCGCTGGTCCGGGGCGCGTTGGCAGCGCTGCTCTCGTTGGAGCCGGACCTGACAGTGGTGGCCGAGGTCGGCCGTGGCGACGAGGTGGTGCCCGAGGCCCTGCGCAGCGCCCCCGACGTTGCTCTGTTGGACGTGGAGATGCCCGGCCTGGACGGGATCGCGGCCACCACCGCGTTGCGGGCCGCGATGCCGACCTGCCGGGTGCTGGTGGTGACCACCTTCGGCCGGCCCGGCTACCTGCGTCGGGCGATGGAGGCCGGCGCGAGCGGCTTCGTGGTCAAGGACACCCCGGCCCGACAGCTCGCCGACGCGGTCCGTCGGGTGCACGCCGGCCTGCGGGTCGTCGACCCGACGCTGGCGGCGGAGACCCTCGCCACCGGGGTCAGCCCGCTGACCGAACGGGAGACCGAGGTGTTGCGGACGGCCCGGGGCGGTGGCACCGTCGCCGATCTGGCCGGGGCGCTGCACCTGTCGGAGGGGACGGTACGCAACCACCTCTCGGCGGCGATCGGTAAGACCGGCGCGCGTAACCGTGCCGACGCGATCCGGGTCGCCGAGCAGAACGGTTGGCTGCTCGGCGACTGAACGACGGTGCCGGCGCTCAGGCGGTCGGCGGTGGGGCTGGCAACTGGTCGACCACCACCACGCTGCTGCCGGGGCGGACCTCGGCGAGCAGCTCCCGCTGACCGGAGCGGGTCAGCCGGATGCAGCCGTTGGTGACGTTCTCGCCCAACTCGTCGTCGTTGTGCCAGGTGTGAACTCCGATGTGCGCGCCGCGCAGCCCGGCCGGCACCGACTCCGGGTCGTCGGGCACCGACCCGAGCGCGTAGATGTCCACCCCGCCGTAGACCGACTCCGGCGGTGGGGTGCGACCCAGGATGAAGGTCCGACCGAGCGGAGTGTCCTGCCCGGACTGGCCGAGGCTGACCTCCCAGGACCGCACCGCCTTGCCGGCCCGGTACCAGGTGAGCCGGTGGACCTTGCGTTCCACAACGATCTGGTCGCGCAGCGGCACGGTGTCGAACCCGCCGGGGGGCAGCCAGGCGAGCCGCCGGTTGGCCGAGGGCAGCAGGACGGCCGTCCAGCCGGCGTGCCGATCGGCGATCGGCATGGTCAGCTCGACGCCCCGGATCGTCGGTTCGAGGAAGGCTCGCGGACGGCCGCCGGGGGCGTCGTAGGCGGCGATCCGCTTCGTCGGGTGCACGCCCTCGGTCAACGGCGTGGTGTCCATGGTGGCCGGGTCGGCGGGGAACCCACCGGGGGCAGGGTCGTAGTCGACCACCGGCAACCCCGCCGGAGCGGGCGCGGCCGGTGGAATCGACTCGTCGGCGTCCTGCTCGAGACTGCTCGGCGTCGGGTCGGCTCTCGTGATGACCCGTTCGGGGGCCGTCCCGTTCGGAGTGAGGGCCTGCCCGACCAGCAACGCGGTCACCAGCAGCACGGGGACGCCGATGGCGGCGGTCACCCAGACGCCACGACGACGGTACGGAGTCTTTCCGTCAAACGACACCAAACGACTGTATCGGACAAAGGTCTACCAGGAAGGCGTCCTTCCTGCACAAATATCGATTACAAGGGCGCCTTCCGTCGCAGGTGGTCAGAGGCGGGCGCCGATGTGGATGGCTACCGCGTCGTGTGCCGGCACGTTCGCCGCGAACCAGCCGTTGCCGTCCACCGTGACCACCGGTCCGCTGCACGTGCCGCCGGCGTACGTGCCGTGGATGACGTCGCAGTACCGCCCGGCGGGCAGCCCCGAGAAGTAGGACCGTCCGTTGACGGCGGAATCCTCGTCGTTGATGGTGACGAAGCCCTTGCCGCTGCGGCTGAACGCGATGTGGTTGTTGCCGTTGTCGTACCAGTTGGCCACCCCGGCGCCCTCGGTGGCATTGCGGAAGCCCACCATGTTGGCGATCACCGGCCAGCGGTGTTCACACTCCCAGCCGGAGTAGCAGGTGGTGTTGAGTGTCTTGTTGCCGCCGTCCGAGGGAGGGCCGGCGTCCCGGCTGCTGAAGGTGTAGCTGGACATCACCGTCGGCGACCCGTACGGCCAGGCCAGCATGAACGCGTTCGCCAGCGCGTAGATACCCCGGTCGGAGTAGGTCAGCACCCCACCGGCGTCGCGCTGGGTGTCGTGGTTGTCGACGAACACCGAAGCCGAGCCGGTCGGCAGGTGCCCCCACCCCTCGCCGAAGTTGCGCAGGTAGGCCAACCGCTCCGAGCGGAACACCCGGGCCAGGTCCTTGCCGTAGCGGAACTCGTGCACATCGCCGTTGCCGGTGTACTCGGTCGGCTGGACGGGCTCGCCCGCGCCGTAGATGACCTCCTGCACGACGTACGCCGAGCGGGAGAGCTTGCCCCTGATCGCGGCGATGTCGGCGGCCGGCATGTGCTTGCTGGCGTCCAGCCGGAAGCCGTCCACACCGAGCGAGAGCAGGTCGTTGAGGTATGAGGCGATCTTCGTACGGACGTAGTCGGACTCGGTCTTCAGGTCCGAGAGGTTGACCAACTCGCAGTTCTGCACCTCGAACCGGTCGTTGTAGTTGACGATGTCGTCGCCGTTGTTGCGCCCGCAGTGGTGGAAGTCCTGGGTCTGGTAGATGCCCGGGTAGTCGTAGTGCGAGTAGGGCGAACCGGCCCAGCCCGTGCCCCCGTTGGCCTGACCGGACATGTGGTTGATCACCGCGTCGACGATCACCTTGACCCCGGCCGCGTGGCAGGTGTTGACCATGGACTGGAACTGGGCCCGGGTGCCCTTGCGGGACTCGATCCGGTAGCTGACCGGCTGGTACGCCAGCCACCACTGGTTGCCCCGCACGTGTTCCTGCGGGGGTGAGACCTGGACGAAGCCGTAGCCCTTCGGGCCGAGGGTGCTCTGACACTCGGCGGCCACCGAGGGCCAGTTCCACTCGAAGAGCTGGACGATGACCTTCTTGGCGCCGGAGGGGGCGGCGGCGGCCGGGGGTGCGGTGGCGGGAAACAGCAGGGTGGCGACCAGGCCGAGGGCGAGGACCGCCGAGAGGCGTCGACGTCGATGCATCGGGACTCCTGACGAGCGCGGGGTGGGGGTGGTGGGGGGAGGAAGCGCCGGGCTGCTCGAATCTTGCAGTCATCGCTGAAAATTGCTGAAAGGTTACAAGCTCGTTGCAGGCGCTGTCTACGTATGGATGATGGTCGCTGTTCGTGTCAGGTCTGTGGAGGGCCGCAACGCACGGCGGCACCACTCGGTTCGATCCCGAACCAGAAATTTTTCGCAGCGGGTGATCCGCGCGCCCCGTCAGTCCGTACTGGATGGGGGAGCAGGGGTCGGCCGGTGGTACGCCGCCGCGAGACGATCGAGGAGCAGATGGCCCGGGCACAGCAGGACAAGAAGGCGGCGACCGTCCGGACCAGCGCCAGCAGCCGGGGGGTGCGAACCCCCTCGCGGCCGGCGGTCGGCATGCTGATCGCGTCGGCGCTCGCGGCGCTCTGGGCGGCGATCATGCTGACCGGCGCCGGACAGAAGGCGTACGCGTACGGCTTCTTCTTCACCGAGTTCTTCGCCGGGGTGATCTCCCTGGTGGCGTTGAGCCTGACCGTGATGCTCGGTCTGCTCGCCACCGACCGGCTGGTGCTGCGCATCCCGCACCGGGTGCTGATGCAGTCGGCGCACCGCGCCACCGGCGTGCTCGGCGTGGCCGGGCTCGGATTCCACGTTCTCACCAAGATCGCCACAGGCCGGGCGGCGGCGACCGACGCGCTGGTGCCGTTCGTCGGCGGCCGAGGGCTCTACGTCGGCCTCGGCACGGTGGCCGCCCTGCTCATGGTCAGCGTGATCTGGACCGGAATCATCCGGGCCCGCTTCGCCGATGTCGGTCCGAAGTGGCTGTGGCGCGCCATGCACTCCGTCGCGTACCTGGCCTGGCCCTTCGCCGTGCTGCACGGCCTCAACGCCGGTCGGGCCGCGGCGCCCTGGGTGATGTTCAGCTACCTCGGCTGCATCCTGCTCGTGGTGCTGGCCCTGCTGGTGCGGCTCTCGGTCAGCATCGGTCGGCGCAGCCGCGAACAGCACCAGGCGGCGGTGCGCAACGCGGTGATGGCTGGCCGGGCCGAGGAGGCGAAGACCGCGCGAACGCTGCTCGCCGGGTTGGGGCGCCGCAGCAAGCCCGCCGACAAGCGTCCCGCCTGGGCGGACACCACCACCGCCACCTGGGCCGCGCCGGCCGCGCGGCGGGACCCGGAACGGTTCACCGTTCCGGTGGTGCCCGAGCCCGGCTCCCTCGTGGAGCCCACCCGGCCCAGTCGACGTCGACGCGAAGAGGAACCGGCCGCCCGCCGCGACACCGAACGCTCGTCCCGCAGCCGGCGCGACGAGGGGGAGTCCACCACCCGCCGGTCGACCCGCCGCAGCGTCGAGGAGGAGCCGGTGGCCCGGCGGCGCGGCTCGCGTACCCGGGACGAGGAGGTTCCGACCGGCCGGCGACGCGCCGAGGAGTCGGACGCCGAGCGGCCCAGCCGCCGGTCCCGCCGCGAGGACGAGGACAGCCGGTACTCGGCCCCGCCGCTGCCGACGGCCGAGCCCGAGGAGCCGTGGGACAGCCCGCGCCGCTGGCAGGCCGCCGAGCCGATCTCCGCCGGCCCGGTCTCCGCCGAACCGATCTCCAGCAGCCCGATCTCGGCGACGCCGCGCAGCGGCAGCGGCCGACACAGCGTGGAGGACGACCTGCCGGAGGAGCCGGACTACTGGCGCCCGCCGGCCCGGTACGTGCCGGACGAGGCACCGCCAGTCGACGACACGCCGACCCTGGTCGACCTGGCCTCGCGCCGCGCCAAGCGGGCCGCCGGCGAGGGCCGCTCCGCCAAGCGCCGCAAGGCCAGCGCCGACGCGGTGGACGGGGCGTACTGGGCTGGGCTGCGGGGTGAGGCCAAGTGATGCGGACGGCTGTGCCACCGGTCGCCTGCGTGGGCGAGCCGCGGCTGACCGCCGGCTTCGCCGAGTACGGACGACTCGACCTGGCGGCGCACGAGGAGGTACACGGACCGATCGGGCCGATGGAGCCGGCGCAACTGCTCCGGCTCGCCGAGGGCATGCAGCTCAAGGGCAAGGGAGGTGCGGGTTTCCCGTTCGCCCGCAAACTGCGCGCGGTGCTGGAGTCCTGCGAGCGGCAGGACCTCGCCGCCGTCGTGGTGGTCAACGCCACCGAGGGTGAGCCGGCCAGCTGGAAGGACAAGGTGCTGCTGACCCGCGCACCGCACCTGATCCTGGACGGCGCGGCGCTGGCCGCGTACGCGTTGGACGCCGACGAGATCGTCATCGGGGTCGCCGACGACGGGGTCGGCCGGGACTCGCTGATGGAGGCCCTCGAAGAGCGCCGGATGCCGGTGATGACGACGATCGTCACAGTGCCGCACCGGTTCATCTCCGGTGAGGGCGGAGCGCTCGTCAACGGAATCAACGGGCTGCCGCACATCCCGCCCGGCACCAAGAAGCGCTCCAGCGACTCCGGGGTCAGCGGCCTGCCCACCCTGCTGTCCAACGCCGAGACGTACGCCCAACTCGCTGTCGGCGCCCGACTCGGCCCGTACGAGTACGCGGCGCTCGGCACCGACGACGAGCCGGGCACCGTGCTGCTCACCGTGACCGGCGCGGCGGGTCGACCGGCCGTGGTGGAGTGCACCGCTGGCATGCCGCTGCGTGACGTCCTTGACCTGTGCGAGGTCCCGGACGTGCAGGGCATCCTGATGGGCGGCTACCACGGCAAGTGGATCACCCCGGAGGCGGCGGAGAAGGCCGAGGTGTCCCGCAAGGGTCTGGCCGCGGTCGGCGGCACCCTCGGCGCGGGCATCATCGTCCCGGTCGGGGTCGACACCTGCCCGCTCGGTGAGGCCGCGCAGGTGGTGCGTTACCTGGCCGGGGAGTCCGCCGGCCAGTGCGGACCCTGCAAGATGGGCCTGCCGGACCTCGCCCGCGCGGTGGACCTGGCCGTGGCCGGCAGCCAACCGGCGGACGTGGTGCGCGCCGCCGCCGGCGAGGTGAGGGGCCGGGGCGCGTGCAGCCACCCGGACGGCACCGCAAGGTTCGCCCTCTCCGCGATCGAGGTCTTCGCCGAGGATCTGCGGCTGCACAGCACCGGCGACGGCTGCGGCCGACGGGTCAAGGGCGTCATGGGGCTGCCGGGCGCGCCGGACGCGAACCCGCAGAAGCTCACCCTGGACTGGTCGCGGTGCGACGGGCACGGCCTGTGCGCGCACGTCGTACCGGACTTCATCCGGCTGGACGCGAACGGATTCCCGGCCTTCCCGGCCACCCCCGTGCCGACCTGGTTGCGGGAGGGAGCGCTGAAGGCGGTCAAGGTGTGCCCGGAGCTGGCTCTGCGCCTGGCCAAGGCGGAGTAGGGCACCGAAAGATCCCTTGCGGACGAGAACGGAGAAGCGGATGGGCATGGCGAGGACAGCGGCCGGGCGCCTGCGCCACACGGCCACCGCCGGAGCGCTCGTCGTGGCCCTGTTCGGCGCTGCCGCCTGCACCGGCACCGCGCCGGGTGGGCCCACCGTCGTCGGAGGGGCCCCGACCGTGACCGGAGCAGCCCCGACCGTGACCGGTGCACCGACCAGCGCGCCGCCCGCGACCCCGGCCCCGGTCCCGGTCCCGGACGTCCTGCGCTTCACCGGGACGACCCTCACCGGCGCCGCGTTCGACGCGGCGCAGTTCGCCGGCAGGCCGGTGGTGCTGTGGTTCTGGGCGCCGTGGTGCGCCACCTGCGCCAGTCAGGCGTGGACGGTGGCCGAGATCGCGCCGAAGTACCGGGACACGGTGCCGATCGTCGGCGTCGCCGGGCTGGGCGAGCAGCGGGCCATGAAGGACTTCGTCACCGAGTTCGAGCTGGCCGGGACGACCCAGGTCGACGACCGCAAGGGCGCGCTCTGGAAGCGGTTCAAGGTGACCGAGCAGAGCATCTTCGTGATCATCGACCGGACCGGCGCTGTGGTCCACCGGGGATTCCTGGACGGTGAGGCGCTCAGCGCCCGCGTCGCCGCCCTGGCCGGGGCGTGACCGCCGCGCTGCTGCTCGCGCTGACCGCCGGCATGCTCGGCGCGGTCAACCCGTGCGGCTTCGCGTTGCTGCCCGCGTACCTCTCGCTGTTGGTCGCCGGAGCGTCGGACACCCGCGGCGCGGTCGGCCGCGCGCTCACCGCGGCGGCCGGGCTGACAGTGGGGTACGTGCTGGTCTTCGGCGCGTTTGGCCTGGCGCTCGCGCCGCTGGCCGGCTGGCTGCGACCCCACCTGCCGTGGCTCACGGTGACGCTCGGTGTGCTGCTGGTGCTGGCCGGTTGCTGGCTGCTCACCGGACGGCGACTGCCCAGCCTCGGCTGGTCGGCGCGAGCGCCCCGGCTGACCCGTTCCTGGCCGTCGATGATCCTGTTCGGCGCGGCGTACGCGTTGGCGTCGCTCGGCTGCGCCATCGCCCCGTTCCTGGCGATCGTGGTGACCAGCCTCCAGGCCGGCTCGACCGGGCGTGGGCTGGCGCTGTTCGGGGCGTACGCCCTCGGGATGGGTCTGGTGGTCGCGGTCGCCGCTCTCGGTGTGGCGCTGCTGCGCGACGGGCTGGTGGCCCGGCTGCGTGTCGCCGGCGCGCTGGTGCCCCGCCTCAGCGGTCTGATGTTGCTGGTGACCGGTGGTTACGTCGCCTGGTACGGCTGGTACGAGCTACGGCTGGCCGCCGGCCGCCGCGATGCAGTGCACGACCCGGTCATCCGAGCGGCCGCCCAGGTCCAGCGAGCCCTGGCCGACACCGTGGACCGGATCGGCCCGACGCTGCTCCTGGCCGTGCTGGCCACCCTGCTCCTGACCGCCCTCCTCCTCAAGCGCGCCCACCGCCCGCCTCCCGCCCTCGTTGATCATGAAGTTATCGCCTCGACGCGCCGAGGTGAGGGGCAATAACTTCATGATCGACCCGGCGGGGGCGGGGTGGGGATCTGAGGCGGCGACGTTGGTCTTGACATCCGGAAACGATCATCGGAGTCTGTCTGACAACGTTGTCACACCGAAGGGCCACCATGCGTATATCTGAATTCGAGTTGAGCAGGCGGCGGCTCCTCATCCTTGGTAGCGCCGTCGGCGCTGGACTCGCCATCGCCCGACCCGCCGCCGCCCAGGCCGCGCCAGCCGCCACCACGCCACCGGCTGCGGCCACTGGCCCGGTTGCCAACACCTACCACGCGTTGCTGCTCGCCCACACCCGATGGGCCGAGGAGCAATGGGATCCGGCGATCAACGCGTACCGCCTCGCGGACTTCAGGTTCGCGGTCGTCCTCGGTAACGCGGTCCTGCTCATCTCGCCCGGGTACGACGCGGCGGCAGCCGGCGTCGACCGGGACACGCTGCACGCCCGTACCATCGCGACCATTCGCCGGTTCGCGGCCACCAACCGGCTCGCCGGCGGCACCGAGTGGGGCCGACAGCTGTTCTGGGACAGCACCTTCGAGCTGTACTTCGTCCTGGCCGCCCGACTGCTCTGGTCCGACCTGGACGAGGTCACCCGCAACAACGTCGACCGCATCGCCCGCGGGCAGGCCGCGTACGCCCATTCCCTCGGCACCGGTAACGACCCGCTGAGCGGCAGTTGGACGCCGAACGGCCTCACCGGTGGCTGGGTCGGTGACACCAAGCTCGAGGAGATGGGCGTCTACGCCCAGGCGATCGCGCCCGGCCTGGCCTGGGCGCCGGACGACCCCGCCGCCGCGGCGTGGCGCGAGCGGTTCTCGATGTGGACGCTCAACGCGACCGGACTACCGGCAGCCGACCGCGCCAACCCCGCCGTCGTCGACGGGCGCGCGGTCGCGGACTGGAACACCGCCCACAACATCTACGACACGTTCCTCGTCGAGAATCACGGCTCCTTCGGCCCGCACTACCAGGAAGAACTGTGGCGCACCGCGGGTCGTACCGCGGCGCACTTCCTGACCGCCGGCCAACCGCTCCCCGAGGCGCTTTCCCGGCAGCCCAACGGCGACCAACTGTGGCGGACCATGCGGCTGCTGGCCAGCGATGCCGGCGAACCCTTCATGCCGATGGTCGCGGACCGCTACCACCTGTACGGCCGTGACGTCCTGCCGCTCGCCTTCCTCGCGCAGGTCCAGGGCGACCGGCATGCCGCCCGGGCCGAGGCGGACCTCGCCGAGCGGCTCATGCCCTACCTGAACTACCCGCCGGAGAATCGGCTCACCAAGTTCAGCGGCGAGCCGAAGTACGAGCCCGAAGCCCGGGCCGAGGTCGCCATCAGTTACCTCTTCCATGCCTGGCGTGCGGCCAACGGCGGTGTGGTCCAGCCGGTAGCCAGCACCACGTTCTTCGCGGCGGCGGCGGGCACCCGGGACTTCGGGGAGCAGGCCGGGCTGACCGCCCACCAGACTCCGGCCGCCTTCGCCGCGGCGGTCAGCAAGACCGGATTCGTGTCGTTCCAGTGGGCCCCCGTCCACGACAACTGGTTGTTCGACACCCGGGCGGCCTCGCTGCTGCCGAGGCAGTCCGCGCCGGTCCTCGGCCGCACCTCCGCCGCGTACACAGTGGCCAGGGACGGTGTCGACGCCACGGCGACCGTTCTGCGCGTCGCCGGCGGCACCGCCGGATACGTCACGCTGCCCACCGGCACGGTCGTGTACGCCACCACCGGCACCGGTGCCGACGAGGGCGTCTTCACCCTGTTCAACCTGAACATGCCCGGCGTACCCGGGCTCACCGGCACCCGCACCTTCACCGGCGAACAGGGGTCCGTCACCCTGGCTGGACAATCGGGCGTCGGCGACGGCGGAACCGACCAGATCAGCTTCGCGTCTCGTGCAGCCAGGCACGTACGGATGCTCGGACGATCCCCCGCCACCCAGTACGGCTACTCGCTGTTCGCCTTCGCCGTGCTCAACGCCAGCGGGGTCGACCTCGCTACCGGCCGGCCCACCACGGCCTCGTCCGCCGACCCCGCCTACCCCGCAGCACGCGCAACCGACGGCAACCCCGGCACCCGCTGGGCGGTCGCCCGTGAGGAACGCGGCCGCGCGGACAGTTGGCTCGCCATCGACCTCGGCGAGGCCGTCGACATCAGCGGCGTACGCCTGGACTGGGAGGCCGCGTACGGCACCCGCTACGTCATCCAGACCTCTCTCAACGGCACCGACTGGAGCGACGCTGCGGTCGTGCCGGACAGCCCGAGCATCGCCGGCTCCTGGCTGGACGTCGACGGACGAGCGGGCCTGGTGGTCCACAACGCCCAGAACCCGATCACCGTGACCGCCACCACCGTCACCCTGTCCAGCGGACCGGCCACCGGCAGCACCCGGCTGATCATCGAGGGGTACGCGGGCGCGAGCCGGTCGGCCCTGGCCGCCGCGGCGTCGCGAACCCTGCCCAGCGGTGGTCCGGAGGCGTTGCGGGTGAGTGACGCGGACGGATACCTGAGCCTGTTCAACCTGTCCGACGGCGCCATCACGACGGCGGCCGTCACGCTTTCGCAGGGCGCCACGCTGCGGTTGTACCACGGAAGTCAGGTCACCGGATCCGGGACCACGACCTACCAGGTCGACCTTGCCGCTGCGACCGCACGCGTCGAGCCGCCCCGGTTCACCGCGACCGCGGCACAGCCGGAGAAGGCGATTCCCGCCGGTACCCGGTTCGACGTCACCGACTCGCACCACCTCCGGATCACCGCCCCCGCCGGGCACATGGTGAAGGTGCAGGTGGAGTCCGCGGCCGGCGGCGCCCGACAGCGCGTGACGGTCCCCGCTGGACACAGCAAGGACGTCGCGTTCGCTGGTGGGACGGTGACGCCGACCAGTGACCTGGCCCGGTCCCGGACGACCTACCCGACGTCACCGCTGCCGGCCGGCATGACCGACCCGTCGGCCGTCGTCGACGGCGACCCGGGGACCGCCTGGCAACCCGGCCCGAACGGCCGCATGGTGATCGACCTCGGATCGCTCCGGGAGTTGGCGTCGGTCCGCCTGACCTGGACTCCCGGTCGGCGGCGACCGATCACCGTGTCCACCTCGGCCGACGGGCTCGGCTACGTGCCGGTCGCCTCGGTGCCGAAGCCGAAACCCGAGACCACCGTCACGACCAGGTCCTCCGGGCGGTACCTGGCGGTCGCGGTCGCCGACTGGCAGCCCGGTGACGCCCGGCTGACCTCCGTGGAGGCGTTCGGTGCCTGAACCGTCGGGATCGACCACGGACTGACACCCGTGGCCCGAAACGGCGGCGGCGGGGGGGGGGGGGGGGGCCCCGCCCCCCC
>NZ_JBSFBM010000044.1:0-27785 GCF_053592955.1 Micromonospora sp. NPDC002411
GGATCGTGACCTTGTAGTCGCGTTCCAGGATCGCGGCCGTCTCCATCACGGCCAGCGAGTCGTAGCCCAGATCCTCGAACGGCACGTCGATGATGTCGCCGTCGAGGTCGACGCTCTCGTCCGCGCCCGCGCAGGCGGCCATGACACGCCGGAGGTCGTCGAGGGTGATGTCGGTCATCTACCTGGTCCTCTCGATCATTGCTGATGTCCGGTCGTGGCCTGACCGACCACGACCGCGGAGTTGAAGCCGCCCTTGCCACGGGCCAGGACGAGCGCGTACGACAGGGGGGCCTGCCGGGCCTCGCCGTACACGAGATCGAGGCCGTAGTCGTCCGGGACGTCGACGGCGCGCGGCACCGGCGGAATGACGCCGTCCCGGATCGCCAGCAGGGCGGTGACGACGTCCAGCGCTCCCCCACCGGCGAAGAGCCGCCCGACCAGCGCCTTCGGCGCGGCGACCGGCACGCCGCGCGGTCCGAAGATCCCGCGCAGCGCCTCCGCCTCGGCCCGGTCGAGCTCCGCGACGCCGGCCGCGTCGGCGAAGACCACACCCACGTCGGCGGGTCCGATGCCGGCATCGGCGAGGGCGGCCTCGGCCGCGCGGCGCAGCGCCGGCGGGCGCGGTGAACCAGGTGGGGGATCGAAGGTCGCGGCGTACCCGACGACCCGGCCGTAGCCGGGGCCGGCACCGCGACGTCGCGCCGCGGCCTCGTCCTCCAGCACCAGGATGGCCCCGCCCTCGCCGGGCACGTAGCCGGTGGCGTCCGCGGCGAACGGCCGGTACGCCCGGTCGGCCGACTCGACGAGGCTGACGCGGCCGCTGGACAGGTGCGACGCCCAGCCCCACGGGTCGAGCGCAGAGTCGACCCCACCGGTGAGCATCAGTGGGGTACCCAGTCGGATCGAGCGCCGTGCGTGCCCGATCGCGTCGAGCCCGCCGGCCTGCTCGGTGACGACGGCACTGCTGGGCCCACGCATACCGTTGCGGATGGAGATCTGGCCGGTGTTGACCGCGTAGAACCAGGCGAAGGACTCGTAGACGCTGACGTACTCCGGCCCCTGCGACCAGAGCTTGTGGAACTCGCGGTGAGTGAAGGCGAAGCCGCCGAGGGCGTTGGCCGTCACCACCCCCATGTCGTAGTCGGGTAGCGCGTCGGTGCGCACCTGAGCGTCGGCCAGCGCCAGGTCCGCCGCCGCCAACGCGTACCGGGTGGAGACGTCGGTCTGCGGCAGCAGTCGGCCGGGGATGTGGTCGCGGGCGTCGAAGTCGCGTATCTGCCCGGCGAGCCGGGCCGGATACCGGGACGTGTCGAACCCGGTCAGTGGTGCGATGCCGCTGACCCCGTCCAGCGTCGCCTTCCAGTACGAGTCCACCCCGAGCCCGTTCGGGGCGACGACACCAACCCCGGTGACCACCGTCGTCATCGCGTTCCCCCCGCCCGCGTGAGCACCATCGCGCTCTGGAAACCACCGAACCCGCTGCCCACCGTCAGCACGGCGTCGAGCCGGCGCTCCCGCGCCACGACCGGCACGTAGTCCAGGTCGCATTCCGGGTCGGCGTCGTGCAGGTTCGCGGTGGGCGGCACCACGTTGTGCTTGATGGCCAACGCGCACGCGGCGATCTCGATGGAGCCGATCGCGCCCAGCGAGTGCCCGACCATCGACTTGATCGAGCTGACCGGCGTCCGGTACGCGTGCTCACCCAGACTCCGCTTGAACGCCGCCGTCTCGTGACGGTCGTTCTGCTTGGTGCCCGAGCCGTGCGCGTTGATGTAGTCGATCGCCTCCGGGTCGAGCCGCGACTCGGCCAGCGCGGCCCGGATCGCCTCGGCCATCTCCCGACCGTCCGTCTTCAGGCCGGTCATGTGGTACGCGTTGCTGCGCGCCCCGTAGCCGCTCACCTCGGCGTAGATGTGCGCGCCGCGTGCCACTGCCCGCTCGTGGGTCTCCAGCACGAACATCGCTGCGCCCTCGGCCAGAACGAAGCCGTTGCGGGAGCCGTCGAACGGTCGGGAAGCGCGGGCCGGCTCGTCGTTGCGCGGGGTGGTCGCCTTGATGGCGTCGAAGCAGGCGACGACGATCGGGGTGATCGGGGTGTCCGTCGCGCCGGTGATCATGACGTCGGCGCTACCCTCCCGGATGACCTGCGCGGCCTGCCCCACCGCGTCCAGCCCCGAGGTGCAGCCGTTGGAGACCAGTGCCACCGGCCCCTCCGCCCCCACCGTCCAGGCCACGTCCGCCGCCATCGCGCCCGGGGTCAGGTAGTCGAACATGTACGGCGACAGGTGCGTCGGGTCGACCTCCCACTCCCGCCCCCGGTCGGACAGGACGAGGTACTCGTTCTCCAAACTCGTCGCAGCGGCGACCGCGCTGCCCAGGCTCACCCCGATCCGGTGCGGTTCCACGCCGTCGAGGTCGAGACCGCTGTCGGCCACCGCCTCGCGGGTGCACACCACGGCGAACTGGGTGGCCCGGTCCATCCGGCGGATCTCACGTGGGGTGAAGCCCTCGGCCTCGGCGTCGAAGTCGCACTCGCCGGCCACCTGGGAGCGGTAGGGCGCGGGGTCGAAGAAGCTGATCCGGCGGGTGGCCGTGCGGCCGGCGGTGAGCAGATCCCAGAACTGGTCGGCGCCCGACCCGCCCGGGGTCCGTACCCCGATCCCGGTGAGAACGACCCGGCGGCTCACGGGGACGTCTCCTCGACCGGCGCCGGCAGGATGCTGGCGGCGAGCGTGCAGAAGACCGAGCGCGGCGGCCCGGTGAGGCCCGGCAGCGCGCTGAGTGACGCTCGCACCTCGGCCGACCTGGGGTTGTTCGTGAAGGACTCGCGGTAGGCCGCCTCGCTGCTCCACTGGGCGTAGTTGACGACCTGGGTGCCGTCGGAGCTGATGTGGTAGTTGGCGGAGAGGAACCCGGGCACCGCCCGGATCCACTCCTGTACTCCCCCGGTCGCCAGCTCGACCAGCTCGCGTGCCGTCTCCGGGCCGTCGGTGGGGAAGGTGACGATCGCGACGAAACCCGCGTCCGTCCTGGTCGGATTCACTGTTTGCCTCCGAAAGTGTGGTGTCGTCAGCGACCGGCGAGCAGCCGGCCGGCGTAGGCGCTGGCAGCGGTGCCGAACTGCAGGCCGATGTGGCTGGCCGCCGCGTGCGCGTCCCGCCAGAACCGCTGCAGCGGGTTGTTCTCGGCCTGGGCTCGTGTGCCCGCTGTGGAGAAGAGTCGGTCGGTCGCCGCGACCAGGGTCTCGGCGGCGAGGGCGCAGTCGCGGGAGCCACGGGTCACCGCCAGTGGGGTCACGCCGCCCGCGTCCGCCACCCGCGCCACCCGTTCCAGGAGGAGCTGCGCCGCGTCGATCTCGCCGTGCGCCCGCGCCAGGGTCTGCTCGTACGCTCCCCGGTCCAGGGCCGAGATCGCGTTCGAGCCGCCGGCGAGCTTCTCGGCAACCCACGGGGTCCAGGCCGCCGCCGCGCCTCGCGCCGCGCCCAGGACCGGCACGGCGAAGGCCAGGCCGTTGACGGCGCGCATCGGCACGGTGTGGCAGATCGCCTCGGCGGCCACCGCGTCGCCGGCGGCGATGCTCTCGCGGCTGCACCCGCGCTCGCTCGGAACGAAGACGTCATCCAGGATCAACGTGTTGCTGCCGGTGCCCCGCATCCCCATGGTGTGCCAGGTGTCGGCGATCCGGTAGGTGTCGCGCGGCACCGCGAAGAACCACGGCTGCGGGCGGTCCGCACCGGGCGCCATCGCGCAGACCAGCGCCCAGTCGGAGTACTCGACGATGCTGACGAACGGCCAACTGCCGGACAGGCGCCAGCCTCCCTCGGTGGGCTCGGCCCGGCCCAGTGGCATCAGCGCCCCGACGACCAACGCGTCCGGCCCGTCCGACCAGACCTCGGCCTGGCCCTCGACAGGCAGATACGCTGTCATCCGGCCCAGCGCCGCGGTGAGCGAGGCGCACCAGGCGGTCGACACGCACGCCTCGCCCAACACGGCCACCGGCTCGACCAGACCGGTGAACGTCGAGGCCCGGCCGCCGAACCGGGTCGGCACGAAGTGTCGGGCGAACCCGGCCGCAACGACGCCCCGGACCACCTCCGGGTCCAGTCTGCGGTTGGTTTCCGCGTCGGCGGCGTTCTTCGCCGCGAGCTCGACGACGTCACGTGTCGCCGCCAACAGATCCGGCATCTCGGCCCCCTCATCGATTCGGTTCAACCATGGCGTCGCGCGCTCGTACGCGACTCGTGTCGCGGTGGGTCGGTCACTCGGTCGACGCGGGTGGCAGCGGCTGCCAGTTGGTCTTCGCCAGCCACTGGTCGAGGGTGAGCAGCCCGGGGAACTGGGCCCGCAGCGCGGGAATGTCGGCGTGGTAGCCGATGCCGTTGAGCCAGCGGTAGGAGATGGACTGCCAGACCAGACCCTCCTCGTGCAGCTGGTCCAGCGGCACCGACTCGAACCTGGCCGGCAGGCCGGCGTGTCGGCCGAACGCGGCGGCGAGTTCGTCGCCGGTCACCTCGTCACCAGCGAGTTCGATCTTTGCCCCGATGTGCCGCTTCGGGTTGTCGAAGGCATCGGCCGCGAAGTAACCGATGTCCGGTCCGCTGATCATCTGGAGGGTGTTGGTCGGGCCCAGCCCGCGCCGGAACACCAACTCGCCGTCAACCAGGACGAGCGGTGACATGTCGTGGTTGAGGTTCTCCATGAAGTACGAGGGGCGTAGGAAGGTGAACGGCAGCCCGTTTTCGACGATCCGCTGTTCGATGGCGAGCTTGGACAACCGCCAGTTGATGCCCTCGGGCCGCTCGGCGCCGCCCACGGAGCTGTGCACGTAGTGCTGGACGCCGAACTCCTTCGCCGCGTCCGCGCAGGTCTTGCCGTGCCGCTCCTCACCCTCCACACCGTGCTCGCTCATCGGGGTCTGGATGCTGAACACCCCGTACGCGTCCTTCATCGCCTGCCGTACCGACTCGGCGTCTTCCAGGTCACCGACCGCAAGGGTCGCGCCCAGGTCGGCCAACGCCCTGGCCTTCGCGGCGTTCGGGTCGCGGACGAACGCGCGGACCGACCAGCCCCGCCGCAGAAGGTGTCGGGCGGTCGATCCACCCTGCTTACCGGTGGCACCGAGCACGAGCACGGTCTTGTCGGAAGAAGACACGGTTGACCTCCAGAGGTGACGAAAGAAGAGGTGGCGGGTGGCGTCAGGGACGCGGAACAGCGGTGACCCGCAGCCGGCCGGCGGACAGCTCGACGCCCTGGCCGTACATGCGGTCGGCGAACAGGCCGAGGCCGTAGCTGAGCTGGCCGGGCAGCACCGACTCCTCGACGCCGCCGTTGTCGCGCTTGAGGTACGCCGCGTCGAGGCAGCGCGTGCCGACCCGGTCGACCGACAGCACCTCGGCCCCGTCGACCCGCCACCGGGCCGTGCCGGTAGCCCGCTCGAAGGAGACCTCCAGCCGGTGCACCTGCTCAGGCCGGCGGTCAGCCACCGGCACCGCATAGGTGAACGCCGCGAAGCGTGCATCCGGACGCAGCGCCAGCCGCTCGTACACCGCGTAGAGGCGGTGGTGCGTGAGGAAGAAGTCGAACACGACGCCGGATTCCAGGTCGACGGAGATGAGGCCCCCGGCGCCGAGCCGGATGTCGACAGTGGCGTCGGTGACGTCGTCGTACGGGTGGGTGTCCAGTCCGAACCCACGCAGTGCCACGTCGGCCGACACTGTCAGCAGTTGCCCGTCGACGGTCTCGAAACCCGGGCGGCCGGACGGGGACACGTGCGTGGTGAACGCCGCCCACCGCAGGTGCTGCACCGGCGTCGCCGGCTGCGCAAAGGCCGGCGCGCCGGAACGGGCGTCGACCCCGGTCGGTACGACCACCAGGCCGTTGGGGGTGGTACGGACGACGCCGTCACCGGTCGGCAGGGCGTCGACGGGGCGGAGCCGCCAGGGCGCCCCCGCTCCGCTGCGTACGCCGTCGGTGAAGTCGTCCTCGAAGAGTTGCTGCGCTGTCGGTGCCGTCATCTGCGCCCCTCCCGGCTGTCCCGCGGTTGCAGGTCAACGGTGTCAGGGCGGGCTCGCGGCCCACTCGAAGAGCGCTATGTCGGCCGGTCGGTCACGGCTCGACGTCGCGGCCGGCCATCGGCGCGTCGTCGATCCCCCAGGTGATGATGCGACGCGGCCGGATTCGGATCATCGCCGATCCGAAGTAGGGGTGCGGCGGCTCCACGTCCACCAGTGCCTCGGCGTGGCCCCGGATCTCGACGCCCCGGGCCTTCCACGGGTTGGTCGAGGCCAGGTCGTCGACGACGAACGCCACCCGTGGGTCGGCCTTGATGTTGCGGAACTTACGGCTGGAGGTCAGGTTGTGACCGCCGATGTCGATCGTGCCGGTGGCCGGGTTGTAGGTGAAGGCGACCGGATTGTTCTGCGGGGCGCCGCTGGGCGCGACCGACGCCAATCGGCCCAGTCGCTGCGAGGTCAGGTACTCGATCTCCACATCGGTGAAAGACATCGGCTCATCCTAAGGCTTCGGTGACGATTCGACTGCGTAGCGCTGCGGCCGGCCGGGTATCGCCGCGGAGGGCCGGTCCTGGGTCGGCAGCTTCCGAGGCAGCCAGCGCAGGGTGACCGCCGCCCCGGCCAGCGCCAACAGCGCCGCGAGCACTGCGGTGAGGTGCATCGCGTCGATGAACGCCGCGCGGGCCGCCGCGACCAGGGCAGAGGTGTCGCCGCCCCGCGCGAGCGCGGCGGCCAGCGTCGCGTCGAGCGACTCTCCCGCGTCGTGCCGCGCCGCAGCAGGCAGCACCGTCAACTCGTCGGAGACGCCGGCGCGATAGGTCGACGCGAGCACCGAACCGAGCACCGCCACCCCGAGCACGTTGCCCACCTGCCGGACGGTGTTGTTCATCGCCGAACTGACCCCGGCCTTCTCCCGGGGAATGGCGGTCATGATGGACATCGACGCCGCCGGCAGCACGGCGGCCATTCCACCGCCCAGCAGGGCGAACATCGGCACCAGCGCCCACGGTGGCGTGTGCTGGCGCACCAGGGCCACCCCGAGCAACGCGGCGCCCACCGACAGCAGCCCGGCGGTACAGACCGCCCTCGGCCCGTGACGGCGGACCGCCACCGCGCTGAGCGGGCCGACCAGGACGTTGGCGGCGGCCAGCGCCAGCGTGAAGGAACCCGCGCGCAGCGGGCTGTAGCCGCGCACACTCTGCAGGTAGAACGCGCTGAAGAACAGGAAACCCAGCATCGCGAAGGAGACGAAACCGACGGCCACCAGCGCGGCGGAGAAGGCCGGATCGCGCAGGAAGGACAGCTCGAAGGCGGGCTGGGCGGCACGCCGCTCGTGGCGGACGAACAGCCACAGCGCGGCCACGCCGACCAGGATCGGCGCCCATACCCGCACGTCGGTCACGGTGCCCAGTCGACCTCCGGCGATCACCCCGTACACCAGCGCGGCGAGACCGGCGACCGACAGCCCCACGCCCGGCAGGTCCAGGCCCCGGTCGGGGTGTCCCCGACTCTCCGGCACCACCAGCAGCACCGCGACGACGCAGCCGAGCACCAGCGGCACATTGACCAGGAAGATCGAGCCCCACCAGAACCGGGACAGCAGGAGCCCTCCGGTGATCGGCCCGATGGCCAGGGCGAAGCCCACCGCCCCGGCCCAGACGCCGATCGCCCGGGGCCGCTCGCGCATCGGGAAGACCGCCGCGATCACGGCCAGCGTGGACGGCATGACCGCGGCGGCGCCGACGCCCATCACGGCCCGGGTGATGATCAAGGTCAGAGGGCTGTCGGCGTACGCCGAGGCCAGCGAGGCCAGCCCGAACACCACCAACCCGAACAGCAGCAGCCGGCGACGGCCGAAGCGGTCGGCCGCCGCGCCGCAGGCGAAGAGCAACGCCGCGAAGACCAACGTGTACGAGCTGAGGATCCACTCCAACTGACTGTGCGTCGCGCCGAGACCGTGCCGAGGATCGGTGAGGGTCCGTAGCGCGACGTTCAGCACGGTGTTGTCCAGGATGATCGACAGTAGGCAGCACACCAGCACCGCGAGGATCCGCCAGCGTCGAGGGTGTCCGGAGTCGAGGGGCGGCGGCACGGTGTCCTCCAGGTGGAGCCGTCAGACGACGAGGGCGAGCTTCCCGCGTACGTGCCCGGCCTCGGCCTCGCGGTGGGCGTCGGCGGCCTGCCGCAGCGGGTAGGTGCGCTGCACGTGCAGCCGCAGACCGCCCTCGTCGTACAGCTGGGTCAACGCGGCCAGGGTCTCCACTGACCGCTCGCCGCGCAGCATGGTGATGCCGTGCTGGCCAGCGGCGCGGAAGTTCGCGATGGTGCCGATGCTCGTGCGGTCCGGCACCAACGCCAGCGACACGTCCAACGCCTCCTGGCCGCCATGGGCGTCGAGCGCGACGTCCACACCCGCCGGGGCCAACGCCCGAACACGGTCGGCGAGCCCGGGGCCGTAGGCGACCGGCTCGGCTCCGAGCGACCGCAGGTAGTCGTGGTTACCCGGGCTGGCGGTGCCGATGACTGTCGTCGCGCCGAAGGCCCGGGCCAGTTGCACCGCGATGGTGCCGACACCGCCGGCGGCGGCGTGCACCAGCACGGTCTGCCCGGTGGTGACCCGCAGAGCACGCAGCGCGTTGTACGCCGTCTGGCCCACTGCGGAGAGCGAGCCGGCGGCCTCCCACGACAGGTCGGCGGGCTTGGCGACGACCTGGTCGACCCCGACCACGAGCACCTCGGTGTACGACTGCAGGAAGGCGAAGCCCAGCACCTCGTCGCCGACCGCGAAGCCCGTCACGTCCGGCCCGGTCTGGTCGACCACACCGGCGAACTCGTTGCCGAGCACCTGCGGGAAGGTCGCCGGGTAGATGGACTGCATGAACCCGGACCGGATCCGACAGTCGATCAGGTTGACGCCGGCGGCCCGCACGCGCACGCGGAGCTGGCTGGGCCCGGCGGACGGCTCGGGCACCTCCAACGGTCGCAGAACGTCAGCGTCGCCGAACTCAGTGATCGCCATCGCGAGCGGCATGAGGGTTCCTTTCAGTGCTTTTGGTAAGTGGAGTCCCATTGTCGCGGAGAGGGGCGGGCCCCGGTGTCCCGACGCCCGCCCCGTACGTCACTTGGTGACGGTCACCCGCGCCAGCTCCACCGGCGGCAGGGCCGGGTCGGGGAAGCACTGGAACGGACCCCACTCGTTCAGGATCGGCTGGTACCGGAACCAGCCGAAGCCCGGCTCCACGTAGCTGCGGCCACCGGGGGCGAACACGACGGCACCCGCCTTCTTTCCGGCCTTCAGGTGCACCGCCAGCGAGGGCAGGTCGAACTCGACGCCACCCGTGAACGGGCCGCTGCTGCGCACCACCAGCGCGCCGTCGCGCTCCTCGACCCAGGTGAACGCCGCACCCAGACCGGAGCCGCCGACCAGCGAGTAGCTCTTGACCTTGGCGTCGCGCGGGATGGCGTACGCCACCTGGACGTCGGTCACGGTCTGGTTGTACTCCGCGTACGCGGTGATCGGCGTCGGGTCCAGCGTCACGTCGAACTCGGCCCCGGCGGCGACCGAGGCCGGTGCCGTGACGTCGAAGTCACGGCTGTAGACGACCGGGTGGAAGCCCTGCTGCACTGTGGTGCGGCAGTCGTAGGCGACGGTGCTGTGGGTGGTCACCGGCGCCGGCGGTGTGGCGGCACCGGCACTGGTGTTCGCGACACCCACCGACGCGAGCACCCCGCTGAGCGCCACGGCGCCCATGCCGAACCGGCCCATCCATCTCCTGTTACCTGCCATCTCATCTCCTTGTGAGGTACCGAAACGAACCACGATGGACGCTACGGACGGTTACCTGAACCTGGCTCGAAGCTCAGTCCAGCCCCGGTACAAGCACCACCCGACCGGGGTGGGCCCGGCTCTCCACCAGCTCGTGGGCCCGTGCGGCAGCGGTCAGCGGCAGTCGCGCGTGCACGGACGAGCGGAGCCGCCCGTCGAGCAGACGGGAGGTCAGTTCGTCGAGGACCTCGCGATACTCGTCGGGTCGACCGCCCCGCCACGCCGACAGGGCGAACCCGGTGACGTAGCGCAGACCGATCAGCTTCATCAGCGGCACCGTGGGCACGGCCAGCTCGGCCGCCGAGGAGCCGAAGAAGACCAGGCGACCGCCGGGCGCGAGCAGGTCCAGGCCCTGCTCGACGACAACCCCACCGATGCTCTCCAGGACGACGTCGACGCCACGGCCACCGGTGACGGAGCGCACCTCGGCCGCCCAGTCGGCCCGCGTGTAGTCCACCGCCACGTCCGCGCCGAGCGAGAGGGCGAAGTCGCGCTTCGACGCCGAGCCGGCGGTCGCCACGACCAGGCTCGCGCCCGCCGCCTTCGCCAGTTGCACGGCCAGGTGGCCGATGCCGCCGGCGGCGGCATGCACCAGAACGGCGTCCCCCTTACGCAGCAACGCGGTACGCAGCACACCACCGGCGATCAGACCGGTGCCCGGCAGCACCGCCGCCTCGGCCGCGTCCAACGACTCCGGCACCGGCACGAGAGTGGCAGCGTCTACCACGACCTCCTCGGCGTATGCGCCGTACAGGGTGAATGCGCCGACCCGGTCGCCGACACGGACACCTGTCACGTCGTCGCCGACCCCGGTGATCCGCCCGACCACGTCACCACCCAACACCACCGGGAACACCGGTCTCCACATCGGCGCCGGGAAGACGTCGCGCCGCATCTGCGTCTGCGCGTAGCCCACGCTGATCGCCTCGGCCCGGATCCGCACCTGGCCTGGACCGGGCTGCGGCAGGGCGACGTCGGCGGCGACGAGCACCTCCGGCCCGCCGTAACTGTCGAACTGCATCACTCGCATCTGTGCGCGCTCCAATCAGGAAGGTTCGGCCCGGGCACGGGCGAGGGCGTCGAGCACCGCCAGGTGCATCCGGTCGCGTTCGGCTGCCAACTCGGCGTAGGTGCGGTCGCCGTACGCCTGCTCGGTCTGCGTGACCAGCAGCTCCCGGGTGTGGTCGGTCAGGGCCGGGGTGCCCAGCTGGGCCCAGCCCCGTTCCAGGCCGGAACCCAGGTGGGACAACCACCCGCGCAGGCCGCCTTCCCCGCCGCCCAGGTGGAACGCCTGGAACGGGCCCATGGTCGACCAGCGCAGGCCGATCGAGTTGGTGACGAGGTCGTCGAGTTCCGGCACCGTCAGCACCCCCTCCACGACGAGGTGGATGCACTCGCGCAGCAACGCCGACTGGAGCCGGTTGGCGGCGAACGCCGGGAGGGCGCGGCGGAGCAGCACCGGCTGCCGGCCCACCGATCGCAGGAACACCATCACCTTGTCGACGGCCGTCGCTGCGGTGGCGTTGCCGGCGACGACCTCCACCAGCGGCACCAGGTGTGGCGGGTTGAAGGGGTGGGCCACGACGAGTCGGGCGGGGTCCCGCATCCGGGCCCCGAGATCGTCGGGCACCAGCTTCGACGTCGACGACAGCAGCAGCGCCTCGGTGCCGGTCCGCTCGATGCTGGCGAACAGCCGCTGTTTCAGTTCCAGGTCGTCGGGCACGTTCTCGGAGACGATCTCGGCGTCGGCGACCGCGCGGGCCAGGTCCGGCTCGAACTCGATCCGGTTCAGCAGCGCCGCCGGGTCCGGCGCCCCCGGCAACGCGGGCGCGAACAGCTCCAGCCCGGCTCGCACCACCTTCTCGGCGTCCGGCCGGCGGCTGTTCACCCGCACCGGCAACCCGTGCGCGGTGAACAGCGCGATCCAGCCGGTCCCGATGGTGCCGGCGCCGATGACGACGACCGCACCCATGTCAGCGTTCCTGGTCGTGGTCGACGCGACGCGACGCGAGCCGCAGGTCGCCGTCGACCCGGACCAGCACGTCACGTACCACGCAGCTCGGCCCGATCTCGGGCTGCTTCTCCCCCGGGTACACGGTGAGCACCAGGGCGTAGCTCGTCGAGTCGATTCCGCCGTCCAGGCGGTGGTCCAACACGACGTGGTTGAACCAGTGCCGCCGCTGCACCGGCGTACCGGAGAAACGCCGACGGTGGAACTCGGTCAATTCGGCGGCGATGCCGGCGCGGGTCCGGGCCGGCGGCAGACCGGGCGAGTGAGTGAACTCGCCGTCGTCGGTGAAGCTGTCGGCGTACGCCTGGAAGTCACCGCCATCGAGCGCCTGCATCTGCCGGGCGTAGAACTGCAGCACCTCGGCGTAGAGGTCGGTCGAGACACCGGTCGTGATCATGGTTTCTCCTCGATTCTGGGCGGCGGTTCAATCCGCCTCGGCCGCGGACAGGGCGACGAGCGGTGTGTCGTACTCGACCGCCGCGCCGTCGGCGACCAGGACGTCAAGAACGGCTCCCGGCGCGTCCACGGTGACGGGGATCATGAGCTTCATCGCCTCGACGATGCCGATCTGCTGACCGGCGGCGACCTGGTCGCCCACCTGCACGAACGGCGGGCTGCCCGGTTGTGGGGCACGGTAGAAGACCCCCACGGTCGGGGCCCGGACGAGCAGCCGGTCGTCGGCGGGGGTGTCCGACACGTTCGTCGCCGCACGCGCCGGTGCCACCGGTACGGTGCCGCCGACACCCTCGCCGGCCGCCCATTCGGCGGTCACCGTGACCGCTCCCGCGGTGATCTCCAGTCGGGCCGGTGGGTCACGGAAGCCGGACAGCAGCCGCAGCACGCTGTGCTCGACGGTTTCCAGAAGGTGCTGGTCGTCCCTGGTCTCTGCCTGCGTCACGGCCGGCCCCTAGTAGTTTCCGAGCCCGCCGCAGACGTTCAACGCCTGCGCGGTGACCGCGTCCGCAGCCGGGTGCACCAGGTAGCCGACCATCGCCGCCACCTCGTCGGGCTGGACGTAACGGCCGATCGGCACCCGGGCGTTGACCCGTTCGAGCACCTCGTCGGCGGGCACCTGCCAGAGACCGGAGTAGACCTCCCGGACGCGCTGCGCCATCGGCGTCTCCACGAACCCGGGACAGACCGCGTTGACGGTGACGCCGGTCTTGGCCAGCTCCAGCCCGAGGGCCTTGGTCAGCCCGACGACCCCGTGCTTCGACGCCGAGTACGGCGCCCCGTGCAGCACCCCCTGTTTGCCACCGGTGGAGGCGATGTTGATGATCCGTCCCCGACCTCGGCCGAGAATGCCGCCGTTGTTCAACACCTCCTTGGTGACCAGGAAGACACTGTTGAGGTTCGTGTTGATCACGTCGAACCAGAGTTCGTCCGGAATCTCGGCGGTGACACCTCCACCGGAGCGTCCGGCGTTGTTGACCAGGATGTCGATCGGCCCGAACCGCTCGACGGCGGTCCGGACGAACGCCTGCACCTCCGTCGGCGACGTCACGTCGCAGGTGCTCCCGTCCACCTGCAACCCCTCGTCGCCGAGGGACTTGACGGTCTCTGCGAGGGTCTGCTCGCTCCGACCACAGATGTAGACCGACACGCCGTCGCGGGCGAGATGACGGGCGATCGCCAGCCCGATGCCGCTCGTCGCGCCGGTGACCAGCGCGACCCGTTTGTCCTGCGTCATTGTTCCTCCGTTGCGAGTTGGTGTGCCGGACGGCCGCACGCGCCGGGCGACGGTGTCCAGGCTGTCGGCCGGTGCTCGAAGCCCGGTCGAGTACGTCTGGAGCGGCTCTCAGCGCAGTTGGTCGACGAGCGCGGTGCTGTGTGTCGCGGTGCGGAACGCGTCCGTGGCGAGCACGTCGGCGAGGAAGTCGGTCGTGGTGCTGACCCGTTCACCTGCGACGTGGAACTCGCCCAACGCGCGGAGCATCCGGGCGATCGCCTGGTCCCGCTGCGGCGCCCAGACCACCAGCTTGGCCAGCAACGAGTCGTAGTTGGGCGGGACGACGTACCCCTGGTACGCGTGGGTGTCCACCCGGACGAAGGGCCCGCCGGCCGGGATGAACTCGGTCAACCGCCCGGGGGTCGGCGCGAAGCCGTGCCGTGGGTCCTCGGCGTTGATCCGGCACTCGATCGCCACCCCGGAGAGCCGCACGTCCTCCTGGGTAAGGCGTAACGGCTGGCCGGCGGCGATCCGGATCTGCTCCGCCACCAGGTCCACCCCGGTCACCATCTCGGTGACCGGATGCTCCACCTGGATCCGGCAGTTGACCTCCATGAAGTAGAAGCCGCCGGACCGGTCGACCAGGAACTCGAAGGTGCCCGCGCCGACGTACCCGGCCGCGAGCGCTCCGGCGACCGCGGCCTTGCCCATCTGCTCCGCGAGACCGTCCGGCAGGTTCGGCGCCGGGGTTTCCTCGATCAGCTTCTGGTGCCGGCGCTGCACGCTGCAGTCCCGCTCCCCCAGGTGGACCGCGTGCCCGTGCCCGTCGCACAGCACCTGGATCTCCACGTGCCGGGCTTCGGCGAGGTACCGCTCCACGTACACCTCGCCGTTGCCGAAGAGCATCCGGGCGGTCGCCTGGGTGCGCCGGTAGGCGTCCGGGAATTCGGCCGAGGAGCCCACGACCTGCATGCCCCGACCGCCACCGCCGGCGGTGGCCTTCACGATCACCGGATAGCCGATCCGGTCGGCGAGCCGATGGGCCTCCTCGGCGGAGAGCGGGTCCAGGCTGCCGGGCAGCAGCGGCAGACCAGCCTCGGACATCAACGTGCGGGCCGACGCCTTGTCGCCGAGCTGCGTCATCACCGCGGCCGGCGGACCGATCAGCGTGATGCCCTCGGCGGCGCAGGCGTCGGCGAAGTCGGGGTCCTCGGAGAGGAAGCCGTAGCCGGGGTGGATGGCGTCGGCGCCGGTCATCCGGGCCGCCTCCAGCACGGCGGCGGCATTGAGGTAGCTCAGCTTCGGCGGTGCCGGACCGAGTTGCACGGCCTCGTCGGCCAGGCGGACGACCCGTGACTCCCGATCAACAGTGGAGTGCACAGCGACGCTTGCGACGCCCAGCTCGCGGCACGCCCGGACGACCCGCACCGCGATCTCGCCCCGGTTGGCGATAAGGACCTTGTGGAAGAGTCGGGCCGTCACGAGACCTCCTCCCGCAGCGGCCGCAGCCCGGTCTCGACGGTGAGCGCCGTTCCGAAGGCGTTGAAGCGTTCCCGCCGGTCGGCGACGAGAGCCTGCGGTGTCATGTCCGACAGTTCGCCGATGAGCGGAACCAGTGTCGCCCGCAACCGGTCGGCCGCGCGCAGTGGGTCCTCGCCCGTGCCACCGTCGGGCTCGGGGATGACGCCGTCGACGATCCCGAGCCGTAGCAGGTCCCGGGCGGAGCCGCCGAGCGCCGCGGCGGCCCGGGGAGCGGCGGCCGGGTCCTGCCACAGGATCGCCGCGCACCCCTCGGGGCTGATCACGGAGTAGACGCCGTTGCCGAAGATCAGCACCCGGTTCGCCACGGCCAGCGCCAGGGCGCCGCCGCTTCCGCCCTCGCCGATGATCACGGTGACGACGGGCACCCGCAGACCGGCCATCAGCCGCAGGTTCTCGGCGATGGCCACCGCCTGGCCGCGTTCCTCGGCGTCCGCGCCGGGATAGGCCCCCGGCGTGTCGACGAGGGTCACCACGGGCAGGCCCAGTTTGTCGGCCAGACGCATCAGGCGAGCAGCCTTGCGGTAGCCGTCCGGGCCGGGCATACCGAAGTTGCGTTGGTTCAGCTCGGCCGCCGTGTGTCCCTTCTGGTGGCCGATCACCATCACCGGTCGGCCGGCGAGCCGCGCCGTGCCGCCGACCACGGCGGGGCTGTCACCACCCGACCGGTCGCCGTGCAGTTCCTGGAAGTCGGTGAAGGCCATCGACAGGTAGTCCAGGGTGGTGGGTCGATCGAGCTTACGGGCGAGGCGTACCTGCTCCCACGGGTCGGACTCGGGGAGCAGACCGGGATCGCTGACCGTCGGCACCGGCTGGCCGTCGTGAGTCGCTCCACCAGGAGGTACGGCGACCGCCGCCAACAGCCGGGACAGCTCGGCACGCAGGCGGTCACGCGGGACGACCAGATCCACGAAGCCCCGCTCCAGCAGGAACTCCGCCGTCTGGAACCGTTGTGGGAGCACCTGGTGGATGGTCTGCTCGATGACCCGGCGGCCGGCGAACCCGAGCCGGGCGCCCGGCTCGGCGACAATGACGTCGGCCAGGGTCGCGAAGGAGGCGGCGACGCCACCGTAGGTCGGGTCGGTGATCAACGAGATGGTCAGGATGCCGGCGTCGTCGAGCTGCCCGAGCGCTGCGCTGGTGCGGGCCATCTGCATGAGCGCCAACGTCCCCTCCTGCATCCGGGCACCGCCCGAGGCGGTGGCGATGAGCAGCGGAATCCGCTCGACCAGCGCGGTCTCCGCGGCCATCGCGATCAGTTGACCGACACCGACACCGAGGCTGCCGCCCAGGAATCGGAAGTCCATCGCGGCGACGACGACCGGGTGGCCGTCGATGGCGGCCCGGGCGCACACGACGGCCTCGTCCAGGCCGGTCCGGGCCCGCGCGTCGGCCAGCCGGCGAGGGTACGCGACGGTGTCGACGAAACCGAGGATGTCCTCGGTCACGGCGGGGAACGGCAGCGGTTCGAGCGTGCCGGGATCGGCGAGTTGGTCGAGCCGTTCCGGCGCGGTGAGCCGTGCGTGGTACCCGCACTCGGGGCAGACCTTCCGGCCACGCGTCCACCGCTTGCGGTACAACGGTGTCGTACAGCCCTGGCAGAGCACCCACTGCGCCTCCTCGGCGCCACGGGTCGTCAATAGGGTCATCCGTCCTCCTCGGCAGACACGTCGTTCGTGCGGACGCGGCTGGTCACCAACGATGCGGTCCGCCGCTCGAACATCGGCCGGATTCGGATCGGGCCGCGTCGGTGGGAGTCGAGGCGGCATCGAGTGGTCTTCGAGGACGTGGGGGCACCGTGGACGGTGTTGACTCGCCGACGAAGGGCCGTGCCGTGACGCCAGTGCATTCCTCGGACCTGGATGAGACCACGCGGCGCGACCTCGACCGGTCGACCTTTACGGCGGCCATGTCGCGGTTCGCCTCGGGGGTGACCATCGTGACCACCGTCGACTCCGCAGGTGTCGCGCACGGCTTCACGGCCAGTTCCTTCTGTTCGGTCTCCCTGGAGCCGCCGCTGGTACTGGTCTGCCTGGCCCGCTCGGCGAACTCGTTCCCCGCCTTCGCCGACTGCGACCGGTTCGCCGTGAGCGTGCTGCGCGCCGAGCAGGCTGACCTCGCGATGCGGTTCGCTCGCAAGGGTGCCGACAAGTTCGCCCAGGGGCGGTTCGTGCTCGGAGCCGGCGGTGTGACAGTGGTGGACGGGGCGCTCGCGCTGCTGGAGTGCACCACCGAGCGCATCGACGAGGCTGGGGACCACGTCATCCTGCTGGGCCGGGTACGGCAGGCCCGGGTGGACGACGGCAAGCCGGCCATCTACTTCAACCGAGCCTTTGGCACCCTCGTCAACCCCTAGGCGATCCTCGACAGTGGCGATCGAGTCGAACCGGGTCCAGCGACGGCTGGCGTCAAGGCGTTTACCGCACCCGATCGGGTGGGTCGTACCTCTCGTGCTGTCGGATCGACGGCGTCGCGCTCCGGCGAGCCGGGGTGGTCAGGTGTGGTCCCGGGCCGTTGCCGCCCTGTTCAAGGCCGCTTTCGAGGCCGACTTCGGACCCTTGCGCCGCCACTGCCCACAATATTGTTACCGGCGCAATAATTGCCGGTAATAGCTGTTGCCCGACGACAAAGAGGGTCATCGCACCTAAACGGACATTGAGAGGTAACGAACTGTGTCGGGGCTCACAACTATCCCGCGATGGTCATTCGAAAACCAATCACCAACTGCCGGCTGTCCGATTGAAGGCACCAACAGAACCATTGACAGCGGTAGGTAGTAGTGATTGTGTACGCACGGTGAGCGCCGACGTCGATGGGGGGCCATCAGCGTCGATCGAGCAAGGGAAGCATCTCCCGTCACGCCACGGGCGGGGGCACGAATGACGAGTGCGATCTCGCACTACCGAGAGGACAAGCGACGGCAGCAGGTCGAAAGGCCGACCGAGGGAAATCAGCGGCACTGACGCGCGTTGAATCCCGACACGACGGTCAAGTAACAGTTCATCGGGGGGAAGAATGGAATTCCTTGTTCTCGGATCACTGGAGATAATCACCGACGGCGGCAAGACCATACTGCTCGGAGTATCCAAGATCAGTCAGGTCCTCGCCCTTCTCGTCGCCCGGGCCGGCGAGGTCGTCAGCGTCGACACGCTGGTGGAGGAACTGTGGGGGGATCGCCCGCCGAAGAGCGCCCTGACCACCCTCCAGACGTACGTCTACCACGCGCGCCGGATGTTCGCGCAGAACCAACTCACCGGGCCGGAACGCAACGTCCTGCTCACCCGACCACCCGGCTACCTCCTCGACGCCAGCGTCGACGAGACGGACGCCAGCCAGTTCCAACGACTGCTGCGCCAAGGCTCGGAGAGCTTCCAGGCCGAGCGGTGGGAAGAGGCGAGCGATCAGTTGCGCGCCGCCCTGGCCCTGTTCCGTGGCCCGGCATTCGCGAGCGTGAACCAGGGTGCGGTCCTGGCGGCACACGCGGCCAATCTCGAGGAGTTGCGGACCAGGGCGATCGAGCTGCGTATCGAGGCGCAGGCACGGCTGGGACGCCACCGCGAGATGGTTCCCGAGCTGCAGTCGCTGGTGATCGCCCGCCCACTCAACGAATGGTTCTACGGTCAGCTCATGGTGGCGCTGCACCGCTGCGGTCGACGCGCCGAGGCACTGGAGGTCTACCAGCGACTCCGCCGGGTGGTACGGGACGAGCTGGGCGTCGAGCCGACCGCCGAGATCCAACGGTTGCACCGGGTCATGCTGGAGCCGGTCCCGCAGCGCGGTCCGGAGGCGGCCGACGACTTCCGCGAACTGCGGATCGCGTACGGACTGGAGGACAGGCTGGTGGAGTTGGGCGCCGCCCCCCGGTGACGCGCTCGGCCGGGCGCCAATGACCCCGCTGGCCATCCCCGCGACGAAGCCGATGTGGCGGGGATGCCGGCGGTCCGCTGTTCGTCGAGCATGATCACCAAAGGGGCGCCGCAGGACCGCCAGACCTTGACATGCATCGATGTTAACGCGAACATTGTTTCGCCACCTCGACGTAACGCCACCGTCATGTCTCCCCTGCCCGCTCACGCTTCTTCCCGGCGGGATGCCGTAGGTCGACCGTCCCCGGGTGGCGTCGTCTGGACGCTCACCAACCGCACGGAGGACAGATGTCGCTGCCACTCCCCCGCACCGGTCCGGTCATCTGCCCAGCAGTCGGTTCCGCGCCAACCGGCCCCCGACGCCTACGGTCGGCAGTGGCAGCCGCGTTGGCGGTGCTCGCCGTGTCGGCCGGGCTGCCCGTGGCCGGGCCGGCGCAGGCCGCACCAGCCGTGAACTACACCAACCCGCTGGTCAACCAGCGGGCCGATCCGCACATCGTCCGGCACACCGACGGCTACTACTACATGACCGCGACCGTGCCGCAGTACGACCGGATCGTGCTGCGACGCGCGACCACCCTGCAAGGGCTGGCGACGGCGGCGGAGACGACGATCTGGAACCGACACACCAGCGGAGAGATGGGCGCCCACATCTGGGCACCGGAGATCCACTTCATCAACAACCGGTGGTACGTCTACTTCGCCGCCGGCCGGACCGACGACGTGTGGCGGATCCGGATGTACGTGCTGGAGAACGCCAACGCGAACCCGCTGAGCGGTTCATGGACCGAACGCGGCCGGATCACGACACCCTGGGACACCTTCAGTCTCGACGCCTCGACCTTCGTCGCCAACGGGGTGCGCTATCTGACCTGGGCACAGCAGGAACCGAGCATGCCCAACAACTCCAACGTCTACCTCGCCCGGATGGGCGCCAACCCCTGGCAGATCACAGGCACGGTGACCCGCCTCGTGGTGCCGACGTACGACTGGGAAACCCGCGGCTACCGGGTCGCCGAGGGACCGGCGGTGATACAGCGCAACGGTCGCATCTTCCTGACCTACTCGGCCAGCGCCACCGACGCCAACTACTGCCTCGGAATGCTGACCGCCTCCGCCAGCGCGAACCTGCTCGACGCCGCCTCCTGGAGCAAGAGCCCCACCCCGGTGTTCGCCAGCAACGCGGCCACCGGCCAGTACGGCCCCGGCCACAACTCCTTCACCGTCTCCGAGGACGGACAGAGCGACATCCTCGTCTACCACGACCGCAACTACCGCGACATCAGCGGCGATCCGCTCAACGATCCGAACCGGCGGACCAGGCTCCAGAAGCTGTACTGGAACGCCGACCGCACCCCGAACTTCGGCATTCCGGTGCCCGACGGGGCCACCCCGGTCCGGCTGCGGGCGCATGACCTGAGCGGCAGCTACGTACGGCACTACGACTACCGGGCCCGGATCGAGCCGAACGTGACCAACCTGGCCGACTCCCAGTTCCGCATCGTCAACGGCCTCGCCGGCGGCGGATCGGTGTCGCTGGAGTCGACCAACTTCCCCGGCTACTACCTGCGGCACCGCGGCTATGCGCTGTACGTCGAGAAAAACGACGGGTCGTCCCTCTTCGGCAACGACGCGAGCTTCCAACGCCGAGCCGGCCTCGCCGACAGCGCCGGGCTCTCCCTGGAATCGCAGAACTTCCCCGGACGGTACGTGCGCCACCGCGACGGGCTGCTCTACATCGAGGCCGTCAGTTCGACCGCCGAGCGCGGCTCCGCCACCTTCCACAGCGAATAGCCGCCCACCCCCAGACAGGAGGACTCATGCCTCTCACCACCAGAAGGCCGTCCAGCGCCGAGCCGGTCCGCCGTGCGGGGCGTACCGGCCTGGTGCTGGCCATGATCACCACGCTGGTCGGCGCGGCCGGTGCCGTACTGGTCGGCGCACCGCCGGCAGCTGCGGCGAGCATCGACACCAACGCCTCCTACGTCCTGGTCAACCGGCACAGCGGCAAGGTCCTCGACGTCCGGGACACCTCGACGGCAGACGGCGCGGTGATCCAGCAGTGGTCCCGTAACGACGGCGCGTGGCAACAGTTCCAGTTCGTCTCCTCCGGGAGTGGCTACTACCGCCTGAAGGCCCGGCACAGCGGCAAGGTCGTCGACCTCTGGGAGTGGAACACGGCCGACGGCGCCGAGTACCGCCAGTGGTCCGATCTCAACGGCACCAACCAGCAGTTCCAGGTCCTCGACTCGGACGGCGGCTACGTCCGGCTGATCAACCGCCACTCCGCGAAGGCACTTGAGGTGTGGGAGCGGTCCACGGCCGACGGCGGCCGGATCAGTCAGTACGCCGACCTCAACGGCCCGAACCAGCAGTGGCAGCTGGTCGCGGTGGGCGGCGGCAGCACGCCACCGACCACCGGCTGCGGCAGCGGGTCGACGAACGCCGAGGCCGTCCTGAGCGGGAGCACCTGGACGGCCCGCAACGGCTCCTCGACTGTCTACTCGGGCGGGGACATGGTGTCGGCGATGCAGGCGGCGGTCAACTCACTGTCCGCCGGTCGGACGTCCAAGCAGCGCGTGGTGGTGCGCGGCTCCGGGTCGATGAGCGCGGGTTCGCGGTTGTCGCTGCCGTCGTACACGACGCTGGCGGTGTGCGGCACGATCAACGTGACCGGGTCGGGTTCGGGCGACCAGGCGCCGGTGTACTCGCGCGGCACCACTGACGTCGAGGTGCAGAACCTGACGCTGACCGGGTCGCCGCTGTACGGGATCTTCATGCGCAACGTGAACAACCTGACCCTCGGGCAGATCGACATGCGGCTCTCCGCCGGCCTGGGCATTCGCATCGACAACCACGGTGGGGATCGGGCGGTCAAGGTGCGCAACGTACGTATCGACACCGTGTACGTGTCGGGGACCGGTACCCACGGGGTGGAGACGTACGGCGTGGACGGCCTGACGATCGGCACGGTCACGGCACGGAACACTCGGGACTCCGGGCTGCTGCTCAACGACACGATCAACGCCACGGTGGGCACCGTCGACGCGCAGAACGCCGGGGCAGGCACCGGGTACGCCGCGTTCCGGATGGCCAACCGCAACGGCCGGGTGGGCAACTCGTACCCGACCAACATCCGGGTCGGGAACGTGATCGCGTCCGGCGGTGGCCGGGGGATCTTCTGCGTGTCCGAGTCCGGTGGCGCGGTCATCGACCGGGTGACCATCTCGAACACGGGGAACAACTCGATCCTGGTGGAGAACTGCTACAACGTCGTCATCGCCGGGGTGTCCGGGACGGTGACGGGCGGCGGCGAGATAAGGATCGCGGCGCGAACGGAGTTCCCGATCTCCTCCGGCATCCGGTTCCAGAACCTGACCGTCAGCGGCACCAACATCACCCAGAGCCCGTGCGGTGGGGCCAACAACACCATCAGCAACGTCACGCGAATCAACTCGACGCTGACCTGGTGTTGACGGGTGTCGGATCAGCGGTTGAGGTAGGCGGCCAGGCCACCGAGTTCCTCGTTGGCGATGAACACCGAGCGCACGTTGAGGATGGCCTCCTCGACGTGCGCGGCACAGCCCCACGCCGAGTCACCCCACGAGTCGGCGATCTTGATCTCGGCGGCTGCCGTGCATCCGGGGGCATCACCGAGCTGGCAGTGCTCGGGATGGGGCTGGGCGGCCTGCGCGGCCGCGGCGGCACGCATCCGCGCCGCGAGTTCGGCGGAGGCGGCTGCGCGTCGCTCGGCCTCGGCGCGCAGCTCGCGCTCCACGCGTACCACAGTGGCCAGTTCGTCGTGTGCGGACCTGGCGCGTGCCTCGGCGGCCGCCTTCGCCTCCTCGATGTGGTGACGCTCGATGGCGAGCGCCGCGGTGCCGGCGAAGACGCGGATGAGAGCGAGGTCGGTGTCCTGCGGCACGCGGGGGGTGCGGTGGTACATGGCGAAGGTGCCCAGCAGACCGCCGTCGCGGGCCAGGATCGGCGTCGACCAGCAGGCGGCCAGCCCCGCCTGGTCGGCGAGCTGCCGGAAGTCGGTCCAGAACGGGTCGGCGGCGATGTCGGTGACGATGACCGGTTCCCGGCGATGGGCGGCGGTGCCACAGGAGCCGACGCCCTCGCCGGTCGCTATCCCGTCGATGGCCTCGTTGTAGAAGTCGGGCAGGCTGGGGGCTGCGCCGTGGCGCAGGTGTCGGCCGTCGGCGTCGGCGAGCAGCACGGAGACGAGCACCTCCTGCGGCGCCAGATTCTCGATGCACCGGGCCATCCCGTCGAGCACCTCGGTCAGAGGCGCCTGACGGGCGATCTGCTCCAGCAGGGCACGGTGTTCGGTCATCAGCCGTTGGGCGTGCTTGACCTGGGTGGTCTCCACACCCAGCACCCGGACCCCGATCACCTCACCGGTGGCATCCCGACGCGGCTCGTAGGAGACGTCGAAGAACGACTCGCGCGCGTGCGGACCGGCGCCCACCATGACCCGGACGTCACGGCCGACGTACGGCTCACCCGTGCGGTACACCTGGTCAAGCAGCGCGATGAACCCCTGACCGGCCAGTTCGGGCATCAGGTCCCCGAGGGGCACACCGGTGTGAGCCCGTTCCTGGCCGACGGTGTCGAAGAACGCCCGGTTCGCCGACTCCACCAGGTGTGCCGGCCCGGCCAGTAGGGCGAAGACGGCGCTGGACTGCCCGAACAGTGCCCGCAGGTCCTCCTCCGCCGCTGTGTGCCCGGCAACCGCCGGATCCGCGGCAGGCGGTCGGGGACTCGATACCGCAGTCATGTCGTGGTCCGCCTCGCCTCAGCTCCGTGGACAGATCGGCGACCCAAGTGCCGCTGGGCGCGACCAGTCGCCTCTGCCCATCGCGACTCGCCCGCCACCAACCTACGGGACGCCGCTGCGGTGCTTCCAGGAACATGGCCGCGCGCCACCCGCCGCAGAACTGCGGCGGGTGGCGCGGTCGGCGTGTGACCTCAGGAAAGAGCCACATCGCGGTAGTAGTAGCGCAGGATGGCCTGGTACGTCCTGCCCTCGTTGGCGAGATCGCGGGAGCCGTACTGCGACATCCAGTCCCCGTCCACCCAGCCGCCACAGGCTGTCGTTGTCGCGCAGTAGTGCGCCCGCAGGATGTTGCCGCTCCGGGTCATCCGGGTCGACCAGGTGCGGTCCACCGCGGCGGACGTCGAGGCCTGCGCCGACGACGGTCGGTAGACCTGGTCCCCGGTGTCGTCACGGACGTCGTAGCACTGCCCACCGGGGGTCTTGCGGGTCGAGTGCAACGCCCAGTACCAGGCGTAGCTCTTGACGGCGACGGCACCGGCGTCCAGCGAGGCGTTCGGCCAGCTGGTCACCCACTCGTTCGGGAGGACGTTCTTGACGTACGTCTTGAAGTCGACCCGGTCGACGCGACCGAGCCCGACCCGGTAGACCAGGATGGTGCTCGGCAGCGTGCTGTTGGTGCCGTCGGTGCTGCACCCCGTCGGTCCGCTCAGCAGTTCGTGCGAGGCGTTGTTGTTCTTCAGCGTGGCGTTGAGATTGCCCTTCGCCCCGGACGCGAAGTCCTGGCTCGCACCCGCGAAGTTGCTGTTGAAATAGACCCGCACGGTCTTACCGGTCCGGTTCCACACCGACGCGGCGTTGTTCTTGACGCACAGGCCCTTGCCGCTGCCCGCGCCCTTGAAGTCGTAGCAGGTCGGTTGGGTTGTTCCGTAGTCGTCCAGGGAGTCGCTGAAGTCGGAGACCGAGCCGGCCTGGTTGCTGTTGTAGTAGTAGCAGAACTCGCCGCTGTCGCAGGTTCCGTCGCGTACGGCCGCCGCTGCCGGCGAGGCGACACTCAGGATTGAGGTGGACATGGCGAGGACGGCGCCGACGACGGCGAGGCCCTGGCGAATATTCACGGCGTCCTACCTCTCGTTGTAGCCCTGGGCGTTCCAGAACGCGGTCGGGTCGGCGTTGTCCAGGGTGGGATCGCCGACGCTGACGGCCGCGTGGGTCTGCCGGCCGGCCCGGACCTCGACGTGGGTGTGCGCACCCGAACTGGAGGACACCCCGTGCCACGACTCATCGGCGATGATCTCGCCCTTGCTGATGGCGTCGCCCACGCCCACCCCGGACCTCGGTGCGGTGTGCAGGTAGATCACCGTCTTGTTGAGCGAGGAGTTGTAGACGGAGATCGTGGACAGGCCGCCGCTGCCGGTGTTGCCCCGCGCGACGTAGGTGACCGTTCCGGAGACCAGGGCGCGTACGTCCGACCCGACGCTGCGGGCGATGTCGATGCCCTCGTGCCGGCCGGGCGTCGTGGTGTACCCGTCGAAGCCGCACGTGACCGCGCCACCGCTGGCCTGGTACAGGGCGTACGACAGGTTCGTGCGCGTCGACGGCGAGAACTGGTGCGAGGCGTTGTTGTTCTTCAGCGTGGCGTTGAGGTTTCCCTTCGCACCAGCCGCGAAGTCCTGGTAGGAACCGGCGTAACCGCTGTTGTAGTAGACGCGTACGGTCTTGGTGCTCCGGTTCCAGACCGAGGCGGCCTCGTTCTTGATGCACAGGCCCTTGCCGGCGCCAGCGCCCTTGAAGTCGTAGCACGATGGCTGCTCGGTGCCGTAGTCGTCGAGCGAACCGGTGAAGTCCGAGACCGATCCGGCGTTGTCGCTGTTGTAGTAGTAGCAGAACTCGCCGCTGTCGCAGACCCCGTCTCGGGCAGCCGCCGACGCGGGCGATGCGACGCTGAGGATCGAGGTGGCCGCGGCCAGCGCGACGCCGACGGCGGCGAGGCTCTTACGGATGTTCATGGTGTCCTTTCCGAAAACGGTGAGGGGGTGCGGGTCACTGCCCGCGCTGGTACTGCTCCCAGGTCCTGATGGGGATCCGGGGGCCGTCGTCCGGGCCCTGGTTGGCCAGGCCGTTCATGCCGAGGTAGTAGTCCCCGACCTGGTGCTGCGCCTGGCTGGACAGGTCCGTGTCGTTGATCGCCGTGGCATGGATGTGCCACGGCCAGTCGCCCTGGCTCGGGCTACGCACCCAGGCGGCGAAGCCGACCTGACGGAGGGCTCGGGCCACGGCGGTGCGCTTGGCGACGGTCATGCCGGTGACCGCGATGTCCACCACGCCGCCGCCGTCGTGCGTACCGGCCGAGGTCGGGTCACCACCGGGGTTGTACGAGCCCTGTTCGAGCACCAGGGCGTACCCGAGCAGACGTTGGGCCTCGGTGAGCATGGCCTGCGTGCGGGCGTTGACGACCTGCCCGTCGCGCTGCACCTTGGCGCCCGGGCCGATCGGGTTGCCGACGGTGTACCGGTTCTGCCCGAGCTTGGTCAGCGACGTCGTGCCGGGCAGCCCGTTGGCGGCGAGACCGGTGTAGCCGAGCGAGCGCTGGTAGGCCGCGTACGCCGAGATGGTGACGGTGCCGAAGTAGCCGTCGACCCACTGCGCGCTGAGCAGGTTCCGGGCCTGGAGCGCCTGCTCGACGGCGAGCACGGAACTCTTCGCACCCGGGGTCAGCGTGTTGTCGGCGCGGCGCGGGTCGATCTGGGCGGCCAGGACGGTGGCCTCCATGTCCACCACCGGCAGCGCGGCGGTGGTGACGGCCCGCTGGGCGGTGGCGTCGGGCGTCGCGGCCGACGCGTGGGCCGGGACGCTGGCGGCCACACAGAGCGCGGCGAGCCCGACGGTTAACCAGGGACGGCGCAAGATTGATCCTCCTCGTAGGTGGTGAGTCGCGTTGGGAACGGACATCACAGTGCGAGGAGGCACCTGCTGTTCGGTACCCCGTTGGCCTGTCAGATTCGTCAGGTCGTCTTCGACCTGCATGAATGCGGTGTTGTCAGTTTGGGAGCGCCCGGGCCTGACATCGAAGCGGTCGCACCCCGACGCCGCTCAGGGACGCGTTCAGGCGGTGACGGTGACCATGAAATACACCGGCCGGCGGGTGGGGAAGAATTCCTGCCCGTTCTCGTCGACCATCTTCCAGCTGACCCAGCACTTCCCAGGACTGCTCGGCGCGGTGACCGGAACGCTGATCATCACCTGCTCACCGGGCGGTGTGTCGCCGATCGCCACCCGATCCGGCACCTGGCATCCGTCGGCGTCGGCGGTCGGGTTCGTCCGTGCCAGGTAACGGTTGTGCCAGACGACCTTCCCCACGTTCGCGAGGGCCCACACCTTCACGAACTGGGTGTTCACCTTCACTCGCGTGCCGTCGGGGATGGTGACGTCCGCGACGAACTTGCTCGAGTCGCCGGCGATCAACGAGTCCGAGAAGGCCGACGCCGACGGCGACGAGGCAGACGACGCCGATGTGACAGGAGTGCCCGAGCGGTCCGGCGACGACCAGTCCCGCAACGTCACGCCCAGGACGGCGACAATCGCCACCACCATCACCACCGCTGCGGCGGCCAGCCACGGCGAACGGCTCCTGCGCGCTCCGGCCTCCTCCTCGACGTGTGGGTACTCCGCGACCGGCAGGTCGCTGCCGTGATCCGCCGCCGACCCACCGTCGCCCGTCGCCGTGGCGCCCACGGTGGGCTCGGGTTCGACGTCGGCCTCGGAACCGGCGACATCCGGCGCGGGGTCGTCGTCCGGGACGCCGTGGGCCGAACCCGGGCGCTGCGCCTCCTCCCACCTCCGTCGCCACTGGGCCTCGTCCGCCTCACAGGCTCGGACGAACTCCCGCGTGGTCTCCCACGAAGGGAACCTGGTGCCAGCAGCGGCTTCGTGCAACGTCGTGTGCGAGATCCGGCCCGACCGTCCGGCCATCTTGCGGAAGGACGGGCCGGCCGGTCGGTCTGGATCCGACGGCACACCTCCAGGCCGTCGAAGCCGGGCAGCATCACGTCGAGGACGACGAGGTCCGGCTGTCCGGCGTGG
>NZ_JBSFBM010000045.1:0-27731 GCF_053592955.1 Micromonospora sp. NPDC002411
GCGACACGATCAACTGCCGCCGGGCCCGGACGAACATCCCCCAGGCCAGCACGGCCAGGGTGATCACCACACCCCAGGTGACGGTGGCCCAGTACGGCATCGCCGGATCTGGACGGGTCCAACTGAAGACCAGGTTGGTGAGGAGCCCGACACCGGTGACCGCGATCGCGACGGCGGTCCGCCGGTGCACCACGACGGTGAAGTAGATGATCAACAGCGGGATGGCGGCGGCCATCGAGAACAGGTTCAACGGCAGGGTGGCGACTGCCAGCCCGAGCGGCCACCGCCGACGCACCCAGAGCAGCCCGCAGCAGACCAGCCCGAGCACCGTGTCGACGCCGACCATCCAGTCGTGCGGCAACGGGATCGCCATCTCCGGGGTGGGCGACAAGGCGTCGGCGACGACGAACAGCACCCAGAGCACCCCGAGCAGGAACGCGAGGCTGTCCACCACCCAGTCCCGGGTGGTGCGGCGCGGCCGCGCCCGAACGCGCTCGGCCGGCACCACCAGCTCCCCCGGCAGCAGCCAGGGGTGCTCCGGAACGGCGAGGGTGCTCACCCGCCCATGCTAGGCAGCATCGGGGGCCGACAACCAGCTACCAAAGTCGAGACCCGCCGGTCGACCAAGGTCGACGCGGCACCGACCGGTGGCCGCAGCGGATGGCCGGGCGGCCCCGGCACGCTCGGCGACATGATCGTCGTAGAGAACCTGACCAAACGATACGGGCCACACCCGGCCGTGGACGACGTGTCGTTCCGGTGCGAGCCGGGCACCGTCACCGGCTTCCTCGGCCCGAACGGCGCCGGCAAGTCGACCACCATGCGCATGATCTGCGGGCTCACCGCACCGACGGCCGGCCGCGCCACCGTCTCCGGGCACCCGTACCGGGAACTGCCCAACCCGGGGCGGGAGGTGGGCGTGCTGCTGGACGCCTCCGCCCAGCACGCCGGGCGCACCGGCCGCGAGGCGTTGACGCTGTCCGCGTACACCATGGGTCTGGACAAGCGCGAGGTCGCCGCGAAGCTCGACCTGGTCGGGTTGAACGCGGTGGCAGCGAAGCGGCGGGTACGGGCGTACTCGTTGGGCATGCGGCAGCGGCTCGGCCTGGCGCAGGCGATGCTCGGTGACCCCCGGGTGTTGATCCTCGACGAGCCGGCCAACGGCCTGGACCCGGAGGGCATCTTCTGGATGCGCGGCCTGCTGCGCGACTTCGCCGACCGGGGCGGCACGGTGCTGCTCTCCTCCCACCTGCTGCGCGAGGTGGAGGCGGTCGCGGACCGGCTGGTGGTGATCGGGGGTGGCCGGATCGTGGCCCAGGGCGACAAGAACGAGCTGCTGGCCGGTGGCGGGACTGTGGTCCGGGCCCGCGATGGCGCGGCCCTGCGCCGTGCGCTGGACGCCGCCAGTCTGACCGCGGCCGACGGCCCCGACGGCCTGCTCGTGCAGGCCGACGCCGAAGCGGTCGGCCAGGCCGCCGCCGATGCCGGCGTCGCGCTGGCCGAGCTGCGCCCCGCCGGCGGCGGTGGCCTCGAACAGCTCTTCCTCACCCTGACCGCCGGCGAATCCACCAAGGAGGCCGTCCGATGACCACCGCCACCGCGCCCGCCACCGCTGTCGCGTCCCAACACCGTGCCCCGGTACGCCGCCCGTCGCTGCTCCGGCTCACCGGTGTGGAACTGCGCAAGCTCGTCGACACCCGGGCCGGCCGTTGGCTGCTGATCACCATCGGCCTAGTCGTCGTCGCGATCGTCACCCTCCTGCTGATCTACGCCGAGGACTCCGAACAGACCTTCTTCACCTTCTTCGTCACCTCGCTGTTGCCCGTCAACGTCCTCCTGCCGGTGCTCGGCATCCTGTCGATCACCAGCGAGTGGTCCCAGCGCACCGCCCTCACCACGTACGCGCTGGTGCCCCGGCGGGAGCGGGTGGTGGCGGCGAAGCTGATCGCGGTGGTGCTGGCCGCGCTCGCCTCCCTGCTGGTCACACTGGCCGTCGCCAGCGTCGGGACGCTCGTGGCGTCCGCCACGGGAGGCGCGGGCACCTGGCAGGTCGACGCGACGCTGATCGTGAACGGGGCGATCGTCCAGGTCGCCGGCGTGCTGATGGGTGCCGCCTTCGGCCTGCTGCTGCTCAACCCGCCGTTGGCCATCGTCGGCTACCTGCTGCTGCCGACCCTCTGGTCGGTGCTCGGCGAACTGGTCCGGCCCCTGCGCGGTGCGGCCGGTTGGCTGGACACCAGCCGGACCATGGAGCCGCTGTTCACCAACCACGTCACCGGCGATCAGTGGGGGCGGCTGGCGGTGTCCCTGCTGGTCTGGATCGCTCTCCCGCTGGCCGCCGGCCTGTTCCGGACGCTGCGCCGCGAGGTGTCCTGACCATGGACACGGCCGGCTACCGACCCCGCACCGTGGTCAGCGGCGGCCCGCTGGAGCTGGCGGTCCTGTGGGGTGGCTTCCCGCTCCTCGGCGCGGGCGCCGGGTGGCTCCTCGCGGCGGCGACGGGCTGGCTCACCCGGCTGCCCTGGGTGCCGTTCGGCGATCTGATCGAGTGGCTGGACCGGCTGCCCGAGCCGCAGGCCACCGCCGGCACCATCGCGGTGGGTGTCGTCGCCGGCCTGGTCGTCGCCGGGATCGGCACCGCCGAACGGCTGATCGTCACCGTCGACCCGGCGCAGGTCCGGCTACGCCGCTCCGACCAGGACCGGACCGTCGCCCGGGTCGACACCCGGGTGGTCTTCCTCGCCGACAAGCACCTGGTGCTGCTCGACGGCGACGGCGCGGAACTGGTCCGGGAGCCGACGGACCATTCGGCCAGGCGACTGGCGGCGGCGTTCCGGGCACACGGTTGGGGTTGGGCGGACGACGACCCGCACCGGTCGGCGTACCGGCTGTGGGTGCCCGACCTACCCGGGTTGCCGGCCGGCGCGGACGCGCTGCTGCGTGCCCGTGAACGGGCGGTCGAGCGGGACCGCCGTGACGACGCCCGCGAGTTACGCAGGGAGTTGGGCCTGCTCGGGGTGGTGCTGCGCGACGAGGGCAAGCGGCAGTACTGGCGGCTGACCGCGCGGGCGGTGACCGTACGGCCGGTGCAGTCGACTTCGGCCGAGCGGGAGCCGGACGGGCGGTAGCGTCTGTTCCAGCAGACCCTGGGAGCCGCGCGATGACCGAACAGCAGCCGTACCGGGTGGTGTCCCGACACCCCGGGTTCGAGCTGCGTCGGTACCCGGCTCACCTGGTGGCCGAGATGCAGGTCCAGGCCTCGTTCACCCGGGCGCCGATCGAGGCGTTCCGACCGCTGGCCGGCTACCTCGGCGGCGCCAATCGGGCTCGACACCCGGTTGGCGCGGCCGAGCCGACGACGTCGGCGGCCAGCGGATCGGAGAAGATCGCCATGACCGTGCCGGTGGTCCAGATCGAGGGTGAGCGGCCGGGCGCGTATCTGATCCAGTTCGTCCTGCCGTCGGCCCTCACCGCAGCGACCGCGCCCGAGCCGGTGGACGCCCGGGTGCGGGTCCGCGAGGTCGCGGCACAACTGGCGGCGGCGATGCGTTTCTCCGGGCGGTGGACGGAGCAGACGTTCGGCCAGCGGGCCACCATGCTCGGCCGGTCGGTGACGGCGGCCGGGCTGCAACCCACCGGCGCCGTCCGGTACGCGCGCTTCGACCTGCCGTGGAAGCCGTGGTTCCTGCGCCGCAACGAGGTCGTGCTGCCGGTCGCCGAGTAGGCGGCGCTACCTCGGTGCGCCGGGGCGGTGGCCGAGCGCAGGCGGCCACGCCAGCAGCAACGCCATCCCGAGCCCGGCCAGCAGACCGGCCAGCGAGACCAGCACGTCGGAGTCGGCGGAGTTGATCGGGCTGTTGCCGGCCAACGCGGTGAACGTCGCGCCGATCGGCACCAGCACCATCATGGTGACGGCGGTGACCAGCAACAGGGCGAGCGGACCCACCAACGCCGCGAGCGCGGCCAGTGCGTGGTGCCGCCAGACCGGACGTCCACCTGGCCAGTCCCAGGCCAGCACTGTCACCCCGGTGAGCAGCACCGTCCACAGGGCGAGCTCCGGCAGGAGCTGCGAGCCCGGCGGGACGGCGCGGACCAGCCCGACGCCGAGCAGGCACACCACGGCGAGACCCGCCGCCAGCCCGACGCGGGCCCGGGAACGCTCCGGGGCCGCCGCCAGCGCGGCACCCACCGCCAGGACGACGAGCAGCGCCCCGGTGGCCAGGCCACCTTGATTCAGCTCCGGCTCCCGGTCGGTCGGTGACTCGATACCGGCCGCCACTGCCACCAGCACCCCGGCCACGCACGCCGCGCCGGTCAGCGCCCTCCGGTCGGCGGCCGAGGGCGTGCCGCGCTCCCGCCGCAGCAGGATGGCCGCGAACACTCCGACCACGGCGCAGCCGCCGACGGCGAGCAGCACTGTCGCCTCCGTGCCGACCGGATCGGCCCGGTCGACAGCCACGTCGGCGGCGATCCAGAGACCACCGAGCACCACCGCCGGGCCGCTCCAGCGCACCTGCCCCCGGCCCGCCACCACCAGCCCGAGTGTCACCGCGATGATCGCCATGAACCGGAGGTCCCGTGCCCAGTAGGCGTTGTTGCCAGGTAGGTGCTCCGACCACGGGCCGAGCGGCTCGGTCAGCGGTTGCCACACCGTCACGCCGATCGCCCAGAGCACGACGGCGGCGGCGGAGATGAGCAGCCCGACCGGGCGCGCGGATCGCATCCGTGGACGGTAGCGGTCCGCGCGCCCGGTCAGGGGGCACGATCATCCGACGACGCCGACCGGGGTCCGCGCGGGGCGGTGACGCAGTGACCGCCACGTCGGCAGCACACTGGCCAGCACGGCGAGCAGCAGGCACAGCCCCACCACACCGGCGATCACCGACCAGGGCACCACCAGGTCGACGGACGCGCCGACCTGCTCGGCCAGGCCGGCGCGGATGCTGAGCAGGCCGACGAACGCGACCGCGCCACCGAGCAGCGCGCCGATCAGCACCACCAGGGCGGACTCGGCGGTGACCAGCCAGAGGACCTGCCGCCGGGTCGCCCCGGCCAACCGGATCAGCCGCAGGTCCGCGACCCGACCGGCGGCGGCCAGCAGCAACGTGTTGGCCACGGCGATGGCTCCGTAACCGGCCGACACACCGATCAGCAGCAGCGTGAACAGCCAGACGAGACGGTCCTCGGCGGCGTCCGCCTCGGCCGCCCAGGTGGCCACGTCGACGATCCGCGCGCCCACCGGTGGGGCGATCCGGTCCCGGACGTACACCGTGGAGGTCAACGCCGACGGGTCGTGCGCCCGCACCACGGCCCGGGGCACGAGCAGGTTGCCGGGGAGCGAGTTGTCGGTGACGACGGCGACGACGCGCAACGACACCACAGTCCCGTCGGCGAAGACCACCGGATACGGCTCGGACGGCCGCAGGTTCGTCGAGGCGGTGACCACCACCGTGTCGTCGCCGCGCAGGTCGTCCAGGGAGCCGGCGACGACGATGAGCACCCGGTTCGCGGCGGCGAAGCCCGCCGGGTCCACACCGAGCGCCGTCAGTGGCCGGTTCTCCGGCAGCGTTCCGGGATCGGTGCGGAAGACGGTGGTCGGCAGGAGGGCGGTGCCCCCGGTCGCGGCGACGGCCGCGTCCGACAGACCGGGCGCCCGGTCCGGTACGACGATCCAGCCGGCGTTCACGTTGTCCGCCCGACCCGCCGCGTACGCGGCGGTGGTGGTCCGCACCATCCCGGACACCAGCACCGCGAAGGCGACAGTGAGCAGCACCGGCGCGGCGATGGCGGCGGTTCGCCGGGTGGCGGTCAACGCACCGCCTTGAACCAGCATCCCGATCGCGCCACCGGGCCGCCGCACCGGGAACCGCAGCAGCCGCACCACCGGCCCGACCACTACCGGGGCGAGCACTGTGGCACCGGCCACCAGGGCCATCACCGCGTACAGGGCGTACGAGGCCGCCACCCGGGCCTCGTCCGCGGTCGCCGTCCCGACGCTCAGAGCGATCCCCGCCGCGACGAGCAGCGCCCCGGTGGCGATCCGGGCACGTCCGATCGGTCGCTGCTCGATCGCCGCCTCGCGCAGCGCCTCCAACGGGCGCACCCGCGCGGCCCGACGGGACGCCGACCAGACCGCCAGCAACGCGATCACCGGCCCGGCGGCGAGCGAGAGCGCGATCGGCCAGGCGGCGTATCGCACCCGGAAGGTGGCCGGCTCGTAGCCGAAGTCCACGAGCAGTCGACCCAGCACCGGGGCGAGCGCCGCACCGACCAGCAGACCGACCAGCCCGGCGCTGACGCCGACGACGAGCGCCTCGGCGTACACCATGCGGCGGACCTGGCGTCCGGTGGCGCCGACGGCGCGCAGCAGGCCCAGCTCGCGGCGGCGCTGCGCGACGGTGAACGCGAAGGTGGAGGAGACCACGAACACCGTGACGAAGCCGGCGAGGGCTGCCGTGGCGGTGAGCACCTGCATGCCGATCCACCGGGTCCGGGCGTCGTTGCGCGGCTCCAACGCGCCGCGCGCGTCGCCGGTCAGCACCCGGCCGTCGCCGCCGACGACACCGCGAGCCGTGGTGGCGACCCGCTCCGGGTCGGCCCCTGGCGCGAGGACCAGCCCGATGGCCCGGACGCCGGGCGCGAGCCCGGCGGCGACCTCGTCCGCGACGTGCACGCCGGGCCCGTCCACCAGACCCGTGACGGTGTACGCCTCCGGACCCGCCGCCGTCAGCAGGGTGACCGGCGCACCGGTACGCAGTCCCAGCGCACTGTCGACCACCACTTCGCCGGGCCTGCCGGGCGGCTCACCCGCGGTGAGGCGCAGACCACCCAGCTGGGCGCTGGACCACCCGTGCCCCTGGTACGCGTCCTCCCGCCCGGTGTCGGCGGCGGAGGGTCGGCCGTCGACGAGCGGTTGGGCGTAGAAGGTCCGGTCCGGTACCGCCGCGACGACACCCGGCAGACCGGCCAACCGGCCGACGAGTCCCGCCGCCGTGCTGGCCGACCACGGTCGGGACGGCACGAACTGGTCGGCCGACGCGCCGGCCTCGGGGCTCTGCACCACGACTGCCGCCCGGGCCAACCGGTCCGGCACCTGCGGGCGCCCGGACGCGAGCAGCAGGGTGGCCGCAGCGACCAGCGCGACCCCGATGGCGACGGCCACGAACGCGCTGGTCGAACGGCGGATACTCAGCATGACCGCTCCCGGAGCGTCTCCCGCTCGGCGATCCGCGCGGCGACTGTCGCCGCCGAGATGTCGCCGTCCAACTCGTCCACCACGCGGCCGTCGGCGAGCAGGAGGACCCGATCGGCGTACGCGGCGGCGTTGGGATCGTGGGTCACCATCACCACTGTCTGCCCGTGGTCGTCGACGAGCGCCCGCAGCAGCCGGAGCACCTGCCGGGACGCCGCGCTGTCCAACGCCCCGGTCGGCTCGTCGGCGAAGACCACCGCCGGTCGGGTGATCAACGCTCGGGCCACGGCGACGCGTTGCTGCTCACCGCCGGACAACTCACTCGGCCGGTGACCGGCCCGGTCGGCCAGTCCCACCGCGTCGAGGGCGGCGATGACGTCCCGGGCCGGTGGGCGGCGGCCAGCCAGCCGCAACGGCAACTCGACGTTCTGCCCGGCGGTCAGCGTGGACACCAGGTTGAACGCCTGGAACACGAACCCGATCCGATCGCGCCGCAGCCGGGTCACCTCGTCCTCGCCGAGCTGGTCGAGGCGGATGCCGTCGATCGTGACGGTCCCCTCGGTCGGGCTGTCCAACCCCGCCGCGCAGTGCAGCAGGGTGGACTTTCCCGAGCCGGAGGGGCCCATCACCGCCGTGAACGTCCCACTCGCGAAGCTCGTCGTCACGCCGTCGAGCGCCGTCACCCGCCGGGTTCCGGTGCCGTACACCGCGCGCAGCCCCGTCAGGGTCACCGTGTGTGTGGTCATGGCCGACACAGTGCCGGCTGTGGTGGGTGCCGCGCGTCGTGCCGGCGCGGACAGTTTCCGCCCCTCCTACGGGTGGAGCCGGAGGCCCGGAACGGCCGGTACGTCGTCCTCGGGGATGACCACCCGTGGGTGGACGCGGACCGGCCAGCCGGCCGATACCGTCGGACAGGTGACCCCTCCCCTGATGACCCGACGGCTACGGCCGGTGGATCTGTACATCGTGGACGCCGTGCTGGCCGTGGCGGTCGGCGGGCTGCTCTGCCCGTACGCGGCGTTGGAGTCACCGCTGCACGGCGGCGTACGCGAACCGCTCTGGGTGTCCGTGCTCGTCGGCCTGGCCCTCGGGCTGCCGCTGGCCGTACGACGCCGGTGGCCGGTGACGGTGGCCGCCGTGATCAGCTCCGTCACCACCGTTGCCCTGGTCACCGGGGTGATCCCGAACTTCGCCGCCGCCGCGCCGGCGCTCGCCATCGGCCTGTCCTTCTACACGGTCGCGGTGTCGACGGCCACCCGCCGCTCGATCCTCTGCGCGGCGGGTTGTCTCGCGCTGGTGAGCGTCGCGCTGGTGCTGACGGCGGGCGACCTCTGGTCGCGTGCGGGTGGGGTCGTCTACGCCGTCGTCATGATCGCGCCCGCCTGGGTGATCGGGTGGCTGGTCCGGGAGCGACGTGCCCTCGCCGCCCGGCAGAGTGACCACCTGGTCCGTCAGGCCACGGCGGAGGAACGACTGCGGGTGGCGCGTGAGCTGCACGACGTGGTCGCCCACACACTGAGTCTCATCGTGGTGAAGGCGGCCGTCGCCAACCACGTCGCCGAGGCGGATCCCCGCGAGGCGGGCGCCGCCCTTCGGGTGATCGAGGAGACCGGCCGCAACGCTCTGGCCGACGTCCGTCGGGTGCTGGGCGTACTGCGCGAGGACACCTCGTACGCCCCTGCACCCGGGCTGGACGAGTTGCCCGCGCTGGCGCGGCAGGCGGCGATCGGCGGTGTCGACGTACGGCTCGACGTTCGGCGGGAGGCACCGGGCGGCGTGGTCCCCGAGTCGGTGGGCCTGGCGGTGTACCGCATCGTGCAGGAGGCGGTGACCAACGTGGTGAAGCACGCGGCCCCGGCCGCCTGCCAGGCTACGGTGACCGTCACACCCGGCGAGGTACGGGTGGAGGTGACCGATGACGGTCGACGTCCGGTCCTGACCGGCGGGGAGGGGCACGGGTTGATCGGCATGCGGGAACGGGTGGCGTTGCACGGCGGGGAGTTCAGCGCCGGGCCACGCTCGGACGGTGGCTTCGCGGTGACGGCCAGCCTGCCCTACCGGGTGGCCGCGTGATCCGCGTGCTGATCGCCGACGACCAGGCGTTGCTGCGCGGCAGCTTCCGGCTGCTGGTCGACCTCGCCCCGGACTGCACCACTGTCGGCGAGGCGGGCACCGGTGCCGAGGCCGTCGCGTTGACCGGGCAGCACCGGCCGGACGTGGTGCTGATGGACGTACGGATGCCGGAGATGGACGGCATCGAGGCGACCCGACGGATCTGTGGCGACCCGGCGACCGCCGGCACCCGGGTCATCATCCTGACCACGTTCGACCTGGACGAGTACGTCTACGGCGCGTTACGTGCCGGTGCCAGCGGTTTCCTGCTCAAGGACACCCCACCGGCGGACCTGCTGACCGGCATCCGGGTGGTCGCCGCCGGTGAAGGGCTGCTCGCGCCGACGGTGACCCGCCGACTGATCGACGAGTTCGCCAGGCGAGCGGAGCCGGCCCGGCCGCTGCCCCGTCACCTGGACGGGGTGACCGAACGGGAACGGGAGGTGCTCGCGTTGATCGCCCGGGGTCTGTCCAACGCGGAGTTGGCCACGCACCTCAGTCTCAGCCAGGCCACTGTCAAGACCCACGTCGGTCGGCTGCTGACGAAGCTGGGAGTCCGGGACCGCGCGCAACTGGTCATCGTCGCCTACGAAACGGGCCTGGCCGGCGCGGGAGCGCCCGAACCGAGGCGCTCCCGCCAACTGTGAAGCTCAGCCGACGTAGATCGTCGCGCTGGTCGCCGATTGGAACGACGTTGACGTACCGGGGTAGACCACCCGCCAGTAACCAGCGGCCCTCTTGAAGATCGCTGCGGCGAACCGGTAGCTGCCGTCAGCTTCGATGGTGGCCGGTGTGCTCCAGGTGCCGTCCTCACCGGTCTGGGAGAACTGCACCTTGAGCGGCGCCGTCCCAGGGGAACGCCCACCGTTGAACTCCATCTGGCCGCTGAGGGCCACCGTCGTCGCATTCTCGCGAACAGCCGAGAAATCAGTGAAGGCGGCTGGTTGCAGCACGGTGATGTTTGTGCTGGCGGTCGCGTCGCTGACGAAGTCATCGTGCATGGAGTATCCGACGCCGATCGGCCCGGTCTGGTAGGGCGAGACAGTTGCCGTGTATCGGCCCTCTGCGTCAGTAGTGGCCACCCCGACATTGGCGCCCGGCACCGGCATCCAGCCCTCGGGCGTACGCCAGGTCAGTTGACCGCTGACCGTGACGCTCTCGCCCTGGAGAATCCTGGCTCGGTCGGCCGCGATGGTGAGGCGCATCGGCCGCTTGTTGATCGTGATCGCGGTCTCACCGGAACGCGACGATCCGTAGTGCAGGTGGTCGTTGTCGTAGGTGTAGTCCGCCCACGCCATCTCGTTCTCGTAGCTGATCGTGGCGGTGCCGACGAAGGATCCGTCCGCCCTGGTGGTGACGGGGTTCCAACTGAAGTCGGAGGTGACCGACATCGGGAAACGCGCCAGCGGCCTGATCTCACCGCTGCCCGGCCAGCGACCCTTGAGCCATCCCCGCAATGTCACGGTGCGGTTCTCATACGTCACAGCGGTTCGGTTCAGCGTCACATTTTCGAAGAACGTGACCACCGAGTAGTCCAGATCACCGGCATCGACCTGAGTGACGTGGTGCCCGGCCGCATCGGTGACCTCCATGTCGACACGGTAGTAACCGAGCTTGTCGATGGTGATCGCGCTCGACCGCCACGTTCCGTCGCGCTTGGTGCCGGACTGGAGGTAAAAGTTCTCCTCGACGGCCACCTCCGCACGCGTGTTGTAGTCCCGGATGTGGGCGCGGACGCTGGTGACGTCGCTGGGCGACGTGATGGAGACCAGCAGGATGCCCATGTTGGCGTTGTAGTCGCTGCGGGCGTACGTGACGACCGGGACCTCGTCGGCGTGCGCGGGCGCGGGAAGCCCCACGATCGCCGTGGCTGCGGCGACGGCGAGCGCCGCGGCGAACCGGAAACGGATCAAAGCTGTCCTCCGAAAGGGATCGACCGGCGATTCACTGCGCGCGGCCGGCGCGCGGATCCTATCGACGCGCCCCGACAGCGTCGCCCGCCCGCTCTAGGCTGACGCCAGACCGACGTGGACGGAGGAGGACGGGATGACCAGGTACGTCGCACTGTTGCGCGGGGTCAACGTCGGCGGCGCCACCCGACTCGCGATGGCCGACCTGCGCAGGATCGTCACCGAGCTCGGGCACGAGGACGTGAAGACGTACCTGCAGAGCGGCAACGTCGCCTTCGGCAGCACGGTGCGCGATGCGGAGAAGTTGGCAGCGGGAATCGAGCGCGCGCTCACCGACGACCTGGCGATGACAGTGCCGGTGCTGGTGCGCAGTGGCCGGGAGCTGGCGGCGATCGCCGGTGGCAACCCGTACGCCGACCGGGAGGACGACCCGACGAGGCTGTTGGTCGCCTTCCTGGCGACCGCGCCGAAGAAGTCCACAGCGGATGCGCTGACCGTGCCCGGTGGGGAGAACGTGTCGTTCACGGTGACCGGCCGGGAGGTCTTCCTGCACTACGTCGACGGCGGTTACGGGCGGTCGAAGTTCACCAACGCGTACCTGGAGAAGAAGCTCGGCGTGGTGGCGACCACCCGCAACTGGAAGTCGGTGCGGGCTCTGGCCGAGATGGCCGCCGGCTGATCCGGTGGGGGCCGCTGCCCGGCGACCCCCACCGGTGCCGGTCAGAAGTGGTACGCGGTCTCGTACTCGGGCACCAGCACGCGGCTGCGCGGCGAGATCCGGCGGATCGCCGCGATCATGTCGTTCAGCCGGGCACGGTCGGTCTCGGCGACCGGCGGCGGGTTCCGCAGCTCGGTCTCGAAGTTGTCGTAGTGCACCGGCACCACGACCTTCGGGTAGTCCAGCCCCTCCAGCAGGCGGGGCAGGTAGTCCCCGGTCGTGGTGGCGTTCTGCATGGCCACCATCGCCACGTCGGGCGCGAGCCCGGTGAGGTTCCGCTCGGCGACGTCGCTGGCCCCGGTGAAGTAGACCGACGGGCCGCCGTCGACCCGCAGCAGGTAGCCGAGCGTGTCGCCCTCCGGCAGGTCCGCGATGGTCGCCGGCTGCGCGGGCTGGCTGACCCGCACCCCGGGGAAGGCCACCGAGTACGACGGGTTGCGGCTGTGCAGCGAACCGACCACCTCCACGGAGTGGTCGCCGAAGTCCAGCACCTCCCCGCCCTTCACGGCGCTGAGCTGCGTCGACGGCAGCTCGTAGGCCAACCCCAGGTGGTACGCGGTCAGCGTGCCGAAGACCCGCGCGCCGGTGCGCTTCGCGATGTACGGCACGTCCATGAAGTGGTCCCAGTGGGTGTGCGTGACGAGCACCGTCATGGCCCGGTCGACGCGCGGGTCGATCACGTCGGTACGCACCGTCAACGCCTTGGCCGGGTTGAACGCACCTTTGAAAAGCCCGGTGTCGATCCGGCTGAGGAACGGGTCAACGAGGACCGTGCGGTCACCGATGTCGACGCGCCAGCCGGCCGTACCCCACCAGCGGAAGCTGACCGCTCCCTTGCGGCGGGCGGACGGGGTGGGTGTGGCGGCCGCCGGCGCGGCCTGGGCCGGAGTGATCGGGCTGGAGGCGAGCCCGGCGGTGGTGACCAGGGCGGTGGTGGCGGCGGTGTCGCGCAGGAAGCGTCGGCGGTCGAGGCTGGGCATGCGGGTCTACTCCCCGTGGTCGGGCGATTGGTCGGCACGAGCCAACCAGCGCGACCCGGCCCCGGTCCAAGATCAAAGGCGACCACCTCCGATACGCCGCCGCATATCGGGCCTGCTCAGTGGTCGTGCGCCAGCGTGCCGACGGGCACGAAATCAGTCGCCGCGCAGCGCCTCCACGGCCGTGCGGGCGGCCTCCCCCATCGCCAGGTCCACGTCGATCCGCCGCGACGCCAACTGGTCGGCGCGGGCGAACACGGCGATCGCGTACCGGCCGCCGTCGGGGTATTCCGCGACCCCGGCCTCCAGGTGCAGCCCGGGCAGGGTTCCGGTCTTCCCGGCGACCCGCACGCCGGGCGGGAAGCCGGCGGCCAGCCGGGTCCAGAAGAGTTGCCGGGCCATCCAGGTACGGACCATCGCGCAGGCACCCGCCGGTCCAGCCTCGTCCCGCCAGATCATGCTGAGCAGCCGGGTGATCTCCCGGGCGGTGCTGGAGGTGGTGTGCGCCGGGTCGAACACCCGCATCGCCCGGATCCGGTCCGCCGGCAACGTGGGGAAGATCCGGGCGAAGTCCGCCTCGGTACGCGCGCCCACGTCGGCGAGCATCAGCTCGACCAACTCCCGGGGACCACCCCGGATGCGGGTACGGGTCAGCCCCAGCTCGGCGGCGAGCATCGGGAGCAGGTCCGGGCCGACCCGACGCAGCAGCAGGTCGGCGGCCGTGTTGTCACTGACGGACATGGCGAAGTACGCGAGGTCGCGCAGAGACACCTCGGCGTCGTCGACGCAGCCGGCCAGACCCCAGCCGCCGAGCCGGTCGGCGGCGGTGACCAGTACCCGTTCGGTCGGGTCGAGTTGGCCGGCCTCGACCTGCCGGGCGAACTCCAGCACCAGCAGGATCTTGAAGACGGAGGCGATCACCACCTGCTCGTCGGCCCGTATCCCGACTTCCCGGAAAGCGTCAGCCGCGTCCAGGTCGACGGCGTCCAGGTCGACGGCGTGCAGGCTGGCGGTCACCCCGGCAGCGGCGAAGATCACCTCGATGCGTTCGTCCACGTCCACGCGAGCACGCTATCCAGCGGGCCGGGGTCGGGGCTGGCGTAGGGTGCCGGCCGTGGATCTGCTCCGGCACCTGCGGCACTTCGTGGTCGTCGCACACGAGTTGCACTTCGGGCGGGCCGCCGACCTGCTCGGGATGGCCCAGCCGCCCCTGAGCCAGTCGATTCAGCGGCTGGAACGGGAGCTGACAGTCGAGTTGTTCGACAGGTCCCGCCGCCAGGTACGCCTCACCACCGCCGGTGAGCTGCTGCTCGGCGAGGCGGAGGAGTTGCTCGCCGGTGAGGGTCGGCTGCGCAACCTGATGGGACAGATCCGCGCCGGTGAGCTGGGCGTACTCCGGGCCGGGGTGCCGCCGGAGACACCCGCTGTGACGCTGCGGGCGCTGCTGGACGGGCTCACCACCCGGGCACCCGGCCTGGACGTGGAGCTGCACGAGCTGACCACCGCCGAGCAGGTACGCATGCTCGCCGAGCGGACCCTGGACGTGGGGCTCGTGCACCACCCGGTCGCGGCGGACGGACTGCGCTTCGGCGCCCCGGTGGACGTACCCCTGGGGGTGTTGCTGCCGCGCACCTCGCCGCTGGCCCGCGGCCGGGAGGTGACGCTCGCGTCGCTGGCCGGTCTGGATCTGGTGGCCGCGCCCCGGGCCACCGCGCCCGGCTGGCACGACCACCTGTTGGCGGTGTGCCGACAGCACGGTTGGCGGCCGACCCGGGTACGCCCGGCCCGCAACCCGGAGTTCCTGTTCGGGTTGGTGCTGGCCGGGGGCGGGGTGGCAGTGGAACCGGCGACGGTGGCGCGTCGCGAGCCCCGGATCGCCTGGCGGCCGATCGTCGACGCACCGCTGGCGAAGCGGACCTCGGCGGCCTGGCCGGACCGGTCGGCACACCCGGCGGCCTCGATGTTCGGGCAGCTCGCCGCCGACGTGGTGGCCGACGCCGAGCCCGCGCCGCCCGCGTCGGGCGGGACGTCGCCGCCGGCCGCACGGCCCTGGCCGGTGCTCTTCGACACGACCGGGTGAACCATTTCGACGTTGCGCTCGTCACCTCGCGTTGTGCGGTGATTCGACAGGCCACCCGGGTATGGATGACAGGCAACGACGATGACGCGAAGGAGCCGTAGTGGCCAACACCATTCCCGACATCAGCCTGAACGACGGCACCACCATCCCGCAGCTCGGCTTCGGGGTGTTCCAGATCGAGCCGAAGGACACCGTCGCCGCGGTGACCACCGCCCTGGAGACGGGCTACCGGCACATCGACACCGCCGAGATGTACGGCAACGAGGCCGAGGTCGGCGAGGCGGTACGCATGTCCGGCCTCGACCGGAGCGCGGTCTACGTGACCAGCAAGCTGAACAACGCCTTCCACCGCCCCGACGACGCCCGCCGGGCGTTCGACTCGACGCTCGCGGCGCTGAAGATGGACTACATCGACCTGTTCCTCATCCACTGGCCGCTGCCGACCCTGTACGACGGCGACTACGTGTCGACGTGGAAGACGCTGGAAGAGTTCCAGCGCGACGGCCGGGCCCGCTCGATCGGCGTGTCGAACTTCCAGGTCGCGCACCTGGAGCGGCTCGCCGACGAGGCGAACGTCGTGCCGGCGGTGAACCAGATCGAGGCGCACCCGTACTTCACCAACGACGAGGTTCGCGCCTACGGTCGCGCGCACAACATCCTCACCGAGGCCTGGTCGCCGATCGCGCAGGGCAAGGTGCTGGACGACCCGACGGTGGTCGACCTCGCCGAGCAGGTCGGCCGGACCCCGGCGCAGGTGGTGCTCCGCTGGCACGTGCAGCGCGGCGACATCATCTTCCCGAAGTCGACCACCCCGAAGCGGATCGAGGAGAACACCCGGATCTTCGACTTCGAGCTGGACGACACCGCGATGGAGCGGATCAACTGGTTGAACCAGGGCGAGGCCGGGCGGCAGGGCCCGAACCCGGACACCTTCGCCTACCTGCCCAACTGACCCGAGCCCGCCGTGCGGCGGGCAGGTCTCCAACGAGCGTGATGCCTCAGAGTCGTCGTGATGACCCTGAGGCATCACGCTGTTGCCGGCAGGTCAGGAACGGACGCGCTGCGCGATCCGGTGAAACGCCGCCTGGGTCGGAGAGCCGGGCGCGGGGACATAGACGATCATCCGCTGGTCGGTCTCCTGCACGTGCAGCACCCGGCACTCGAACTCCAACGGGCCCAGCTCGGGGTGCGGCACCCGCTTCACGGTGGGGCGACGTTCGGCCACGTCGTGCTCGGCCCAGAGCTGGGCGAACCGGGGTGAGGTGCCGAGCAGTTCGGTGACCAGCTCACGGATCGCCGGGTCGGCCGGGTAGCGGCCGTACGTGGCCCGCAGGTCCGCGACCGTACCGCGGACGAACCGGAGTATCTCGGCGTCATTCCAGTGGCCACTGGTCACCGGCTGCCGGAACGTCCAGCGGATCATGTTGCGGTCCGCGTCGGGCACCGTCGACAGATCCCCGACGAAGTACGTGGCCAGACGGTTCCAGGCCAGCACGTGGTACGCGGCGTCGACGAGGTACGCCGGGGTCTCGGTCATCGCGTCGAGCAGGTGCCGCAGGCCGGACGGCACCTCCCGGCTCGGCCCACGGGTCGGCGGCGGGTTCTCCCCGGCGAGTCGGAACAGATACTCGCGCTCGTCCCGGCTCAACAACAGCGCCCGGGCCATCGAGGCGAGCACCTGCCGGGACGGGTGTGGCCCCCGGCCCTGCTCCAGCCGGATGTAGTAGTCGATCGACATCCCGGCGAGCTGGGCCACCTCCTGCCGGCGCAGCCCGGGGGTGCGTCGGCGCTCGCCCTCGGGGAGCCCGACCTCGGCGGGACGCAGCCGGGCCCTGCGGGTGCGCAGGAACGCCGCCAGTTCGTCACGGCGCAGTTCGCTGCTCGTCATGCTCTCCAGCATGCCCCGGGCGGGGCCGGCGAGGGTGGTACCGCCGGTCCCAGCCTCAGCCCGTCTCTCCTGGCACGGCACCGGCCGGGACAGGCTCGACGGCATGACGAACACGATCGCCCTGATCACCGGGGCCAACAAGGGAATCGGCCTGGCCACCGCCCGCCAGCTCGGCGGTCTCGGGATGACAGTGCTGATCGGCGCGCGGGACGCCGAGCGGGGCCGGACAGCGGAGCGGGAGCTGCGCGACGGCGGCGCGGACGCCCGGTTCGTGCCGCTGGACGTGACCGACGCCGAATCGGTGGCCGCCGTCGCGAAGCTGGTCGAGGCGGAGTACGGCCGGCTTGACGTACTGGTCAACAACGCCGGCATCATCCTCGCCGACGGCGCGCGAGGGCTGCCCAGCGAGACGACAGTGGCGACGCTGCGCCGACTGTACGAGACCAACGTCTTCGGAGTGGTGACGGTGACAAACGCGCTGCTGCCGCTGCTGCGCCGGGCACCGGCCGCCCGGATCGTCAACGTGTCGAGCGAGGTCGGCTCGATCGCCGTGATGACCGACCCGAACGGCGCGCTGTTCGAACTGACCTCGGTGCCGTACCCGTCGTCGAAGGCAGCGTTGAACATGCTCACCGCGATGTACGCCAAGGAGCTGCGGGACACCGCGATCAAGGTGAACGCGGCGAACCCGGGCTACTGCGCCACCGACCTGAACGGCAACAGCGGCTTCCGTACCGCCGAGCAGGGCGCTGAGGTGAGCGTGCACCTGGCGACGCTGCCCACCGACGGGCCGAGCGGTCTGCTCTGGGGCTTTCAGATGGACGCCGGCGGCGGCTACGGCGTGCTGCCCTGGTGAAACGCCGTAGCCGCCCCGCCGACCTCAGCTCCCGGTCGGCGGGGCGGTCAGGTCGAGCTGCCAGTCGTTGGCCCGCATCATCTGCCCCGGCGGGTATTCGAACCCCGTCTCGCCGAGCAGCGTGAACCCTGCCTTGCGGCAGACCGCGTTGGAGGCGGGATTGTCGACCGACGGATAGGCGTGCGCGTAGCGCCGGTCCCGTCGGGCGCGGGCCACGTCGAGGGCAGCGAGCACCGCGACGGTGGCCAGGCCCTTTCCCCGGTACGCGGGCAGCACCGCCCAGCCCAGCTCGTACACCTGTTGCTCGCGCCACTCGCGGGCCCAGTAGCCGACGCTGCCGGCCCGCGCGCCGTCCGGCAGCACCACCGTGAACATGCAACCCTGCCCGGTGTCGGCGAAGTGCACGTACCGGTCGTGCCGGGCGAGCACCTGCTCGTCGGTCTCCGGACCACCGGTGTGCTTGCGCGTCTCCGGTGAGTTGAGCTGTCGCAGCAGGTCAAGGTCGCTCTCGTGCCACGGTTCGATGTGCGCCTGTGCCATTCCGATCCCCTGTTCGTCGGCCCCAGTCAAGCCGACCCGTGCGACATTCCGCTCCGAAACGCCGCCCGCTAGATCGGATCTAGCGGGCGGCTGGCCGTCACCTCGCGCCTTCAGAGTGGAAGGGGGTGGCGATGGCACAGTTGCGGGTTGCCGTGATCGTCGGCAGCACCCGGGAGGGTCGGGCCGGAGACCGGGTCGCCGGTTGGTTCGTCGACCAGGCCGCCCGGCACGACGACCTGGCGGTCACGGTCGTTGACCTGACCGACTACGACTTCCCGGCCAGCTATCCCGCCGAGCCGACAGCGTCCATCCGGGCGTTCGTCAGCGAGGTGGGCCGGGCGGACGCGTTCGTCGTGGTCACCCCCGAGTACAACCACAGTTTTCCGGCACCCTTGAAGCAAGCAATCGACTACGCGTACGACGAGTGGCAGGCGAAACCGGTCGGCTTCGTGTCGTACGGCTGTCGGTCCACCGGCCTGCACGCCGTCGACCAGTTGCGCACGGTCTTCACCGCGCTGCACGCGATGACGGTGCGCGACGTCGTCGGGATCGACCTGCTCGCCGGAGAGCCGACCCCGCAGTGCACCGACGAGCTGCGCCGCGACGCCAGCGTCCTGCTCGACCAGCTCCGCTGGTGGGGTCTGGCCCTGCGCGACGGCCGGGCGGCTCGGCCCTACGTCTCCTGAACACGTCCGACGGAAGGTAAGAATCATGAGTAGACGCACCACCGGGCTGGCCATCGAGGCCGAGGGGTTGACCCGCTCGTTCGGGGACACCCGGGCGCTGGCCGGGATCGACCTACAGGTGCCGGCCGGCACCGTCTACGGCCTGCTCGGGCCGAACGGGGCGGGCAAGACCACAGCGGTCCGGGTGCTCGCGACGTTGCTGCGCCCCGACGGCGGCTCGGCCCGGGTCTTCGGCCACGACGTGGTCACCGAGGCCGACAAGGTCCGCTCCCGGGTCAGCCTCACCGGCCAGTACGCCTCGGTCGACGAGGACCTGACCGGCACGGAGAACCTGGTGCTCCTCGCCCGCCTGCTCGGCCTGCGCAAGCCGGCCGCCCGGGAGCGCGCGGCAGCCCTGCTCGCCGCGTTCGGTCTGACCGAGGCGAGCGACCGCCAGGTGAAGAAGTACTCGGGTGGGATGCGGCGGCGCATCGACATCGCCGCGAGCATCCTCAACACCCCCGACCTGCTGTTCCTCGACGAGCCGACGACCGGCCTCGACCCGCGCAGCCGCAACCAGGTGTGGGAGATCGTCCGGGCGGTGGTGTCGCATGGCACGACGGTCCTGCTGACCACCCAGTACCTGGACGAGGCCGACCAGCTCGCCGGGCGGATCGCGGTCGTCGACCACGGCCGGGTGATCGCGGAGGGCACCCCGGGCGAATTGAAGTCGTCAATCGGCTCGGGCACTGTCCACCTGCGACTGCGCGATCCCGGGCAGCGCCCCGAGGCGGAGAGGGTGCTCCGGAAGGCGCTCGACGTGCCGGTGCAGCTCGCCGCCGACCCGGTGGCGTTGACGGCCCGCGTCGGAGAGGCCGGCACCGACCTCGACGCCAGCGCCCAGGCCGCCCGGGTGCTGAGCGACCTGGCCCGCGCCGGCATCGTCGTGGACAACTTCTCGCTCGGCCAGCCGAGCCTGGACGAGGTCTTCCTGGCCCTGACCGACCACCCCGCCGTACCGGCCGGCGAACGCGACGACGAGCTGGAGGCAGCCCGATGAGCGACACCACTACCACCACCACCGAACGGGCGCCGTCCGTCTACGTCCCGTCCGCCGAGGCGCTGGCCACGGTGCTCGCGCCCGGTGCCCGACCGCCCCGGCCCAGCGCGCTGAGCGCGTCGCTCACCTTCGGTTGGCGCGCCATGCTGAAGATCAAGCACGTGCCGGAGCAGCTCTTCGACGTGACCGCGTTCCCGATCATCATGGTGCTGATGTTCACGTACCTGTTCGGTGGCGCACTCGCCGGCAGCCCGCGCGAATACCTGCAGTTCTTCCTGCCCGGCATCATGGTGACCAGCGTCGTCATGATCACCATGTACACCGGTATCGGCCTCAACACCGACATCGAGAAGGGCATCTTCGACCGGTTCCGGACGCTGCCCGTCTGGCGTCCGTCCGCCCTGGTCGGCATGATCTTCGGCGACGTGCTGCGCTACGTCCTCGCCGCGCTGGTGATCCTGGGCCTGGGTCTGGTGCTCGGCTTCCGCCCGCACGGCGGAGTCGTCGGCGTGGCCGTCGGGATCGGGCTGCTGGTGGTCTTCTCGTTCGCGTTCTCCTGGGTGTGGACGTTCTTCGGGCTGATCCTGCGCAGCGAGAAGTCGGTGATGGGGGTCAGCATGATGGTGCTGTTCCCGCTGACGTTCCTCAGCAACGTCTTCGTCGACCCGAGCACCATGCCCGGCTGGCTCCAGGCGTTCGTGAAGGTCAACCCGGTGACGCAGTTGGTCGCGGCGATCCGCGGAGCGATGAGCGGCGATTCGGACCCGTCGGCCACCATGTGGTTGCTGGTGTGGAGCGCCGGCTTCCTGCTCGTCTTCGGCACCCTGACCATGTACCGGTACAACCGCCGCTGACAGTGATCAGTACGACGGGCGCCACCACGGCTGTGGCGGCGCCCGTCGGCTGTTGTCTGGACGATCGGGTGAACGCTGGCGGTCAGACGACCGCCGGCACCTCGGCTCGGATCGTGCCCCGCAATCGGGTGGCGTCCTGGCTGGGTGGCGCGCCGAACTGACGACGATATTCGCGGCTGAACTGCGACGGGCTCTCGTAGCCAACTCGAATGCCCACCCCGGTGACGTCGTTGGGGTGCGTGGCGAGCAGGAGCCGCGCCTCCTGCAACCGGATCTGCTTCTGGAACTGGATCGGGCTCATCGCGGTCACTGCCTGGAAGTTGCGATAGAACGCCGACACGCTCATCCCGGTCAGCCGCGCCAGATCCTCCACCCGGAACGGCTGCGCGTAGTGGTCGCGGATCCACCGGACCGCCCGGGCTACGTGACTGAGGCTGCTGTCGGCCAGACCGAGCTGCCGTACGGCCGCGGCCTGCTCCCCGGTGAGCAGCCGCCACAGGATCTCCCGGTTGATCAGGGGCGCGAGAACCGTGACGTCCCGGGGCCTGTCCAGCAGCCGCAGCAGGCGGATCACCGCGTCGCCGAGGTCGTTGGGAGCGTCGCTGACCACCATCCCCGACGGCGTCGGCCCGGCCAGGGGCGGAAGGTCGCCCGGTGCCGCCTGCAGCAGCAACTCCGCGACCATGGCCGGGTGTAGCACCAGCCCGAACCCCAGCGCCGGCGCGCCGGCGCTGGCCTGGGTGAATCGGCCGGTGACCGGCAGGTCGACCGACGCAACAAGGTACTGGCCGGCCCGGTACTCGTACACGCGGTCGCCCAGCGCCATCTGCTTGGCGCCTTGCGCGATGAGTGCCAGCACGGTGCCCGACATCGACGTGGTGGGTGCCGTCTGCTGCTCGACCTTCGAGATCAGCACACCCTCGATCGGAGTGCTGACGTCCGGTCGGGCATGCCGGGCCAGCAGTGCCCGCAGCTCGTCGAGGTCCACGACCCGATTGAAGCACAGGACCGATCCTCGCTACAACGAGAGGATCGGGCAAGGAGCAGCGAGCATCTTTCTAACGTTTCTGCTGCTGAAAGCGCTTCCATATGAGTGTCAGTTTCTCAAGAAAGCGCAGCACGGCTCAACGATGAGGAGTCTCAACGATGTCGGTCCACCACGGGTTCCAGGCCACGATGACCGCTCAGCCGGGCAAGGCGGACGAGCTGATCCAGTTGTTGCTGGACGCACCGTCCCTGCCGCACGACGACTGCGTCGTCTTCCTCGTGGCCCGCTCGGCGTCCGATCGCGACGTCGTCCACGTCATCGAAGGCTGGACCAGCGCCGAGGCGCACAGCGCGTTCTTCGCCAGCGAGCAGGCGCAGGCCCTCGTCGCGAAGCTTCAGCCACTGCTGGCCGGCGACTCGGCGTACACCGACGCGGTGCCGGTCGGCGGCAAGGCGACCTTCTGAATCGGCGACCGATCACCCCTACCCGTGTCATCGAAAGGATCCTGATGAACCTCCCCCGACCGTGCATCGACCCCGAGTTGCTCGTCCCCCTGGCTGAACTGCCGCCGATGCCGCCCCTCGGCCCCGAGGTGATCGAGCAGCTGCGCCACTTCCCCCAACCGTCGATCGACAGCCATCTGGAAGGCCGTGCGGTCGAGCGGCGCGAGGTCACCGTTCCCGCCAACGACGGAACGCCGATCCCGCTGACCGTCCTCAGCCCCATCAACCGTGCCGCTGGCGCACCCTGCGTCTACTGGATCCACGGCGGCGGAATGATGTGGGGCGACCGCTTCTCGAACATCGACGTCCCGCTGGAATGGCTCGACCGGTTCGGCGCCGTCGTGATCACTGTGGATTACCGGCTGGCCCCGGAGGCAACCGGTACGACCCTGGTCGACGACTGTTACCAGGGACTGCTCTGGGTCGCCGAGAACGCCGTGGACCTCTGCATCGACCCGGCCCGTATCGTCGTCGCCGGTGCCAGCGCCGGAGGTGGCCTGGCGGCAGGCGTCACGCTGATGGCTCGCGACCGCAACACCCCGACCATCGCCGCGCAGTTGCTGTCGTGCCCCATGCTCGACCACCGCAACGACAGCACGTCCAGCCGTCAGTTCAGTGGGCTGGACGGCGTGTGGACCCGGGAGATGAACGAGTTCGGATGGCGCAGCGTCCTCGGCGAGCACACCGACCAGAACGTCTCCCCCTACGTCTCACCCGCGCTGGCGGACGACCTGTCCGGTCTGCCGACCACCTACATCGACGCCGGGACCGCCGAGGTCTTTCGCGACGAGGACGTCAGCTACGCGACCCGGATCTGGGCCGCCGGCGGCCAGGCCGAGTTGCACCTGTGGGCCGGCGGCTTCCACGGATTCTCGGCGCTGTTCCCCGAGGTCCGCGTGTCGGCGGCGGCACGACGCGCCCAGAGCGACTGGCTTGCCCGGGTCCTGGACCCCAGCCCTGATCTCAAGGAATGAGCCGAACCCATGGCCGGCGCTGACCAGCCGGCGCGCCGGCCATGGGTTCAGAGCCGCCAGCGCAGCGGCTCGGGCGGCAGGTATCGGCACGTGCTGCCGGTCGAGACGGAGTCGCGTAGGTGCCCGGCGAGGGCCGGGTGCCGCCCGTCGAGCTTGCGCAGTGTGTCCCGGATCCGGGCGGTCACCGTCTTGCGGGCCCGCTCAGCCTCGTCGCCCAGCCTGCGGCTGCGACCGGCCAGCCCCGCAGCCGCCCGCAGCTCGTCGAGCAACGCACCCCGCTCCGCGTCCAGCGCGGCCACCTTCCGGTCGTCGTCGCGCGCGGCGGCCCGGTCGATCTCCTCGTCGAGGCGGGCCAGGTGCCGCCGATAGCGGGCCTTCGCCTCGTCGTCGAGGACCGGGTCGGCACCCAACTGCCGGGCCGCCACCAACTCCGGCCCGGCGGCCGGATCCAGCAACTCCACGGCGGGTACGTCGCTGCCCGGTCGACTCAGCAGCAGATGCAGGTCGTGCAGACCCTTGGCGTCGGGTAGGTGCACCACGACACCCGCGTACGCGAGTTGCCAGACCGGCCCGTCGCGTCGAAACTCGTACCCCTCGATGGCCGGCGCGACCTTGACTGAAGCAACGGCCTGGCCTGCCCCGACGGCTTCGGCCCGCCCGACGGCTTGACCTGCCGTGACGGTGTGCCCGGACCCGGCCACGTCCACGACGGATCCCGCGCTGCCGGCGAGCTGGTGGAGCACCTGCGTCATACCGAGGGCGGTTGCTTCCGATGTGGTGGTCGCGTGCAGCGCGGCGACCGCCGCCGCGTCGCCCGGGTGACCTCGGCCGGCCAGAGCGTTCACCAACCCGGCGTGGGCGATGAGCAACCAGGGGCGGGAGCCCAGCCTCTCCGCGGAGGCACTGGCGGTCGTGAAGCCGGCGATGGCATCGTCCCAGCGTTCCTGCGCGCAGTCGACGAGCGCCAGCCAGTGGTCGACGGGGCCGCTGATGTCACAGCCGAAGAGCCCGACCATCCATTCGCCACGGTGCGGGGCGAGCGCGGCTCGGGCCGCGTCGCAACGCTGCGGGTCGGCGGACGCGGCCGCGACCTGCGCGCGTAACCGCAGCCAGAGCGGCGACACCGGACGCGGGTAACGGATGGCGGCGGCTTCGATGCCGGCGGTCAACCGAATCGCCGTCTCGTCGTCGCCCCGCTCGGCGGCGGTGATCGCCCGCAGCAGCTCATGGTAGGGGTAGTCGACCGGGGCCAGCCCGTCCAGCAGGGTCTCGGCCTCGGCGAACCGGCCCTGGAGCAGCAGCCGCGACCAGTGCAGGTGATGGCCCATGAACCCGAATTCGGCGTGGCTCGGGTCCGCGACGGCGAGGACGTCTCCGAATCGTTTGTCGGCCTCGGCGAAGTCACCCCGGAAGGCAGCGATGATCCCGCTGTCGACGGCTGCCGCTACCCGGTGCCGGGAGGGGTCGTCACCCTGCTGGTCCGCGCCGACGAAGGTCGTGAACTCCTCGTTGAAGTGCGGGTCGCCCAACTCCAGCAGCGCCACCCAGCGCAGCGCGGTGGCCCACAACTCGGTTTCCCGGTCGCCCGTACGGCGGGCCACATCCCGGATCTCGGCGGTGAGGGCGGCGCGGGCCGTCGCGGTGCCCAGGCCCCAGGTGGTGTCGTGGCGGGCCCAGAGGCTGAACGTGAGCGCCTCGTCGTCCTGCCCTCGACGGGCGATCGTCTCGGTGGCGGTGATCAGGTCGGCGACCAGCGTGCCGACCGACGCGTCGGCGGCCGGTTCGCCGATCAGCCGCCGGTACGCCTCGTGGACCAGCTCGGCCGCCTCGACCGAGTGGACGGTCTCCACCTGTCGGGCGCGGTTCACGATGAGGGCGACCCGCGCCAGCAGGACCGGATCGTCGAGTGTGCGAGCCAGCGAACCCGCCTCGGTGAGCAGTTTGGTGGCCTCGTCCCGGCCGGCGTGATGGTATTGCGCCTCGCCGAACTCGACGAGGATCCGCACTCGCTGCACCGGGTCTTCGACCACCTCCAGCGCCCGACGGAAGTGCACCGCCGCCTCGTCGGCGGCCAGCCGGATGAACGCGTCCCGCCCGGCGGCGACCAGCAACGTGGCCGCCCGGGCCCGGTCGAGCGCGGGGCCGGCCAGGTAGGCGTGGCGGGCCAGGTCGGCGGGGACCAACTGGTCGCTGAGCTCCCGTAGGTGGTCGACCGCCCGGACGACCGCAGCGTGCCGGGCCTGCCGGTCGTCGTCGGACAACCCGTCGTAGAGGGTTTCGCGGACCAGGTCGTGGGCGAAGGCGAACCGGCCGCCGCCCCGGGCGACCATCAGCCGCGCCGTCACCGCCCGGTCGAGCAACCGGTCGACCTGTGCCACCGGGGCCGCCACGCAGGCCGCCAGGACCTGACGGTGCAGTTCACGCCCGAGCACGGCGGCGACGGTGAGCGCCTCGACCACGGCCGGAGGCAGTTGGGCCAGGCGGCGTCGCACCGCCTCCCGTACGCCGGGGGCGATGGTGTCGGCCGCGTCGTCGGCGTGCCACAACCGCGCGGTCTGCTCGATGAAGAACGGGTTGCCTCCGGTGCGGCGGTGCACCTCGTCGACGAGACCGGCGTCGGGTTGCCGCCCGGCGGTCCGTGCCATCAACGCGGCCACCTCGTCGCGGGAGAGGCCGGTGAGGGTGATGCTGGTGGCCTTCGCGACGAGTGGCATCAGCAGGGGGCGCAGCGGGTGCTCGCCCGACTCGACCTCGGCGTCACGGTAGGTGCCGACCAGCAGTAACCGTTCGAACCAGGTGTGCTGGGCGGCGAAGCTCAGCAGCCGTAGTGAGGCCGGGTCGGCCCAGTGCAGGTCGTCGAGGACCACCATGACCGGTCGGTGCCCGGAGACGGCGACCAGCGCGGCGGTCACCGCGTCGAACAACGCGAACGCCTCTCGGTCGGCGACGTCTCCGCCGGTGTCGACGCCGGCCCAGCTGGCGGCGCGGCCGGCCTGCTCGCCGGTGGTGTCGGCCTCGCCGAGCAGGGCCGCAAGGGCTGGCTCGGCGGTGGGGCGGGCCACCGCCCAGTCGTCGGCGGAGCGCCGCAGGCCGCGAAGCACCTGCACCCACGGCCAGTAGCCGGGGGCGCTGTCGGAATCCCAGCAGGCCGCGCCGAGCACCAGCGCGCCGCGCTGCCGAGCCTCCCGCGCCGCCGCCGTGACGAGTGTCGTCTTGCCGATGCCCGGCTCACCGGTGACCAGGACGAGGCCGCCGTGGCTGGTCGTCGCCCGGTCCATCTCGGCGCGCAGCAGACCCACGGGGTGGTCCCGCCCGATGATCGCGTCGCCGCGCCGCGCGTCCATGGTTTCCAGACGGTACTGGAACCCTCCGACAAGGCGGGCGGGTTATTCGCGCAGCCGCAGGTGGGGCACGTGGGTCGACGGTTCTGTGGAGCTGATGCCGCAGACGAATCAGACCGCATTGTTACCTCACTGGCTTGCTGAGGGTAGGTTAGGGAGTGATGAAGGAAGACATGTATTCGGTCGAGCAGGTCGCCGACCGACTGGGGCTGCACGTGCGCACCGTGCGGGGTTACATCCGCTCCGGCCGGCTGCGGGCGGTGCGGATCGGCAAGCAGTACCGGATCACCGCCGGTGATCTGGACGCGCTCACCGGTCAGGCCCCGACCGCCACCCGCGTCAGCGGGCACGCGGAGGTGTCGAGCATCGTGCAGGTCGACGGCGTCGACCGGACCGCCGCCGACCGGCTCGGCACGCTCGTGCTCGCCAGCGCCAGCGCCAACACCGACCGCGACCAGGCCCACCCGCTGCGGGTGCAGACCGTGCACGACGAGGAACGCCACCGCCTGAAGATCATCATCCTGGGTGATCCGGCCGCCACCGCCGAACTGTTGCACCTGCTCGACGCCGTCCTCAACGCCGACAACGGCCTGCTCGACCGGGAGGTCCCCGATGCCTGACGAGATCCAGGAACGCGCCGGAGTGCCGGTGCTGGTCTGCGACCCGGCCGGCCCTCCGGTGGCCACCGAGCAGGACGCGCTGGACCTGGTCGGCGCGGCGTTCCTCGGTGCCCAGGTGGTGGCGGTGCCCGCCAACCGACTCGACCCACGCTTCTTCTCGCTCGGCACCCGCTTCGCCGGCGACGTCATGCAGAAGTTCGTCAACTACCGGCTGCGGCTGGCCGTCGTCGGTGACATCTCGGCGCACCTCGCGGAGAGTTCGGCACTACGTGCCCTGGTGCACGAGGCCAATCAGGGTGGGCAGATCTGGTTCGTCCCCGACCTCGACGCGCTCGACGCCCGGCTGCGCGCGGCCCGATAGCGCCATCTCCACCGCCTCCGGCTCGATGCCCCTGACCTGGGCCTGCTCCGCCACCCACCGCAGGTAGGCCAGCCACTCCTCGGACGACCAGC